>CAJCHR010000404.1 GCA_903970225.1 Actinobacteria bacterium 21-64-8
CGACCAGCAGCTTGGGCGGCGCGGTCGGTGCCGGAGCGGACGCCGGCGCGGACCGAACCGCCGCAGCGTGATGGGCACGCGGCGCGGGGCGCGCCTGCGCACACGTCCCGAATGCCAGCGAGACGAGGCCGAGCAGCGCCGCAGAGCGGCCGAAGCGAGGAGCACGCGGAATGTTGATGGTCACGTTAGGGTCACCTGGAGGGCATTCCTTGCAAAAAGTTCGCAGCAACGGCAGAGCCGCAAATTACGGTGGTACGCCGCCTGAGCAAGGCTCTCGGACGCCCATGCGTTGATCATGAAAGCCGGAAAAGCCACAGTGTCTAGCCCCCGCAAGCCCCGCTATCGCGCCTTTGTTGCAGTCTTGTGGCGCTGGCTGTTCGTACTGGCCGCCACATTCGGCGCGGTCACCGCGCATGCCGACGCAGAATCGCCCGCGCCGCAGCGCGCGAACAGTCACATCGCCGCGACGCTGGTTGCAGACGGCGGGGCGGCCCCCGGCGCAACGGTCATGCTCGCGCTCGACATGAAGCCGCAGCCCGGCTGGCACGGCTATTGGTCGAACCCCGGCGACGCAGGCTTCGGGATGACGCTGGCGTGGACCCTGCCCCACGGCGCGGCCACCGGCGCTCCGAAGTACCCGGTGCCGCAGACGCTGGTCGTCGCGGGGCTGATGAACCACGTCTACGAGCGCGAATACGCGGTGCTGGTGCCGCTGACGATGCCCAAGGACGCGGTTCCCGGAAGCACCCTGCCGGTCAGCGTGAAAGCCGATTGGCTCGCCTGCAGCGCGACCACATGCGTGCCTGACGGCACGGTTCTGCAGACAAGCGTCAAGGTCGCCGCGCCGGGCGAGGCGGCCTCGCCCGATCCGCGCTTCGCCGACTGGACGCGCCGCCTGCCCGCGCCGCTGGGCGCGATCGCGCACTTCACGCTTGCCGGAAACACCCTGCGCATCGGCATCCCGCTTCCTGCGTCGGTCAAGCTTGCCGATCCGCACTTCTTTGCGGGCGAGGACCGCGTGATCGCGTACGGCGCGCCGCAGACCTTCGGCCGCTCGGGCGACATGCTCGTGGTCGAGCTCAACCGCGCCGACGCCGCGCCCGCCCTGCCCGCGCGCCTGTCCGGCGTGCTGCGGCTCGATGCGGCCGGTGACGGTCTCGCGATCGACGCGGTGCCCGGCGCGGTTCCGCAAGCTGCCGCGCCGCTCGCAGGCGCCTCCGGTGCGGTCACGACATCCCTGCCGCTGCTGCTGCTCGCCGCGCTGCTGGGCGGCCTGATCCTGAACGTGATGCCCTGTGTGTTCCCGATCCTGAGCCTCAAGGCGCTGAGCCTCGCGCGCTCGGGCGAGAGCGAAGCGCATGCGCGCGCCGAGGGCCTGGCTTACACCGCGGGCGTGGCGCTCGCCTGCCTCGCGCTCGGCGGGCTGCTGCTGGCGCTGCGCGCGGGCGGCCAGGAGGTGGGCTGGGCGTTTCAGCTCCAGCAGCCGCTGGTGGTCGCGGCGCTGCTTCTGCTGGCGGTGGCGATCACCGCCAACCTGCTGGGCGCGTTCGAACTCTCGATACCGGGCTTCGCGAACGCTGGAAGCCCGCAAGGCGCCTTTGCCACGGGCCTGCTCGCCGCGTTCGTCGCGACACCGTGCACCGGGCCGTTCATGGCGGCCGCGATGGGCGCGGCGCTGCTGCTCCCGGTGATCGAAGGCCTCGCGCTATTCGCGGCGCTGGGCATCGGCATCGCGCTGCCGTTCCTCGCGATCGCCTTCGTCCCCGCGCTGCGCCGGCTGCTGCCGAAACCCGGACAATGGATGGTGACTTTCCGGCGGATCATGGCAGTGCCGATGGCGCTGACCGCGCTGGCGCTGCTGTGGCTCGCGAGCCGTGTGGCGGGACTGCAGTTCGCCGCGCTGTGTGCTGCTCTCGCGGTTGCGATCGTTGCCGTGCTGATCGCAGTCGGGCGGCGCCAGCGCGCGGGTTTGTCCGCAGGCGCGACGTTTGCCGGCAGTGTCATCGGGCTCGCCGTGCTCGCCGCCGTCGCATTGCCGGCCGTGATCCGTGCGCCGTCAGCCGAGGCGCAGGGCATTTTGCCGACCAGGCCTTTCAGCGAAGCCGCGCTCGCTCAGGCACGCGCGCAAGGCAAGCCGGTGTTCGCCTGGTTCACCGCCGACTGGTGCCTGACCTGCAAGGTCAACGAGAGCCTCGCGATCGAGCGCCCCGACGTGCGCGACGCGTTCGCGAAGGCCGGCGTGGTCGTACTCAAGGGCGACTGGACCCGTCGCGATCCCGAAATCACGCGATATCTGACGGCGCAAGGCGCGGCGGGTGTGCCGCTATACGTGTACTACCCCGCCGGCGGCGGCGCCCCGCGACAGTTGCCGCAGGTTCTGACGCCGGGAAGTTTGACGGAGCTAAAATAGCGCTGATCCGGCTCACAATACCACCGCGAACGCCGCGAGTGCCTCGCGCAATTGTCCAAGCGCCTGCGCCTTGAGCTGATGCACACGCGGGATACTGACTCCCAGGACTTCGGCGATCTCGGACAAGTTCAGTTCTTCGACGAAGTAGAGCTGGACGATCATCTGCAATCGCACTGACAGCGCGGCGATCGCGGCGATCACCGCTTCACGGGTCTCTTCGTCGGCAAGGAGTTCGAGGCTGTCGGGCCGCTCGTCGGCGAAGGCGGCGTTCGAGTCCGAGTAGACTTCGTCGAGCGATTCGAACCGCGGCGCTTCGCTGGCCGAACGCGAGAGCGGCACTGCGCGGCGCACGAGATCGACCATCGCGCCGCGCACGCGCAGCTTTGCGTATGCGGCGAATCCGTCTTCGCCGGGCCCGGCATGGCGCTGCGCGGCTTCGGTAAGCGCGACGAGCCCGGCTTGCATCAGGTCTTCGAGCTCGATACCGGGTCGGCCCCCGCCGTTGACGTGCCAGGCCAGGCGCTTCACCAGTGGCAGGAACCGGCGCACGCGGTCGGCGGCGTCCCCGGTGTATGCGCGGTTTACACCGCGGGGAATTGCGGTCGGCGGCACGGCCGGAGCTTCGGGCATCAGGAAAGCGGCGTGATCGTGCTTCATGCGGCAAGGCTTTCGTGTTGAGCAGGGGCAGGCAGCGCGGCGGCGGGTTCCTGACCGCCGACGACGGCGACCACCTCGATCGGCTGCGACGCGGGCAGTTCGGAAATCGACAGGACCAGGCACCCCGGCGCGCGCAGCTTGAGCAGCGCGAACAGGGCGCGGCGCGCACGCGGCTGGACCACCAGGGTCAGCGGCACCGCGGCGGTCCCGCGCTCAGCGAGCATTCCAGCGATTCGCTCTCCGATGGTCCGCGCAAGCTCGGGCTCGATCAGCGGCTGGCCCGTCGCCGGATCCTGCATGCCGCCGACGATCATCGCCTCCAGCGAAGCGTCGAGCGTGATCACCGGCAGGCGCTGGCTCGGCGGGCAGATGCGTCCGACGATCATCGCGCCGAGATCGGTGCGCAGCATATCGACCAGCCGGTCGAAGTCCTGCGTGACCTGCACCGCGCGGCTGACGCTGGCGAAAATCGGCAGCGGATGCGCGATCGGGATGCCGTCTTCCAGCAGCGTGCGTAGCAGGCGCGTGATCGCGGCGAGTGTCAGCGGGGCCGGGAAGATCGTCTCGATCAGGCTGGCCGAATGCTCCTTGACCGCATCGATCAGCGCCTTGACTTCGTCGGGGCCGAGCAGGTCCTGCGAGCGCGCCGAGAGCAATTGATTGAGGTGCGTGGCGATGACCGTGCTGGCATCGACCGTCAGGAAACCCTCGGCGATCGCGAGATCGCGCTGCGCGGGCTCGATCCACAGCGCCGCGCAGCCGAAGCTCGGGTCGGTCGTCGCTTCGCCCTGAACTGCGTGACCCGGCCGGGCGTCGCCTGCGTCGATCGCAAGCACGCGATCAGCGCGGATCGTCGCCCCGCCCAGCGGCACGCCGCCGAGCCGGATGCGGTAATCGTTGGGCGGCACGTCGATCGCATCGCGCAAACGGAACTGCGGCAGGATGAAGCCGAACAACTGGGACAACTGCTTACGCACGCCCGTGATCCGGCCGACCAGCGGCGCGCCACGGCGCTCGTCGAGCAGTTGGACCAGGCCATAGCCGAGCTCGATGGTGACCAGCGTGTGGTCCGAAACGTCCGCCAGCACGATCCGGCCCGGATCTACCGGCTCGGCTGCGGCTGGCTCTTCCACCGGCACGGGCTTGGCAGCGCGCTTGCGCAGCGTGTTCCACAGCCAGAAGGCGAGCGCAGAGGCCGGCAGAAAGATCGTCTGCGGCATCGCCGGGATGCATCCGATCGCCGCAAGCACGACCGCCACGGGGAGCCAGGTCCCGGGCTTGCCGAGCTGACCACCGATCTGTCCCGCAAGGTCCCGGCTGTCGGAAACGCGGGTCACGATGACCGCGGCGGCGATCGACAGCAGCAGCGAGGGCACTTGCGCCACGAGCGCATCACCCACCGCGAGCGCGATGTAGCGGTGCGCGGCTTCGCTCGCCGAGAAGCCGTGGCTGATCATGCCTAGGCAGAAGCCGGCGATCAGATTGACGCCCAGGATCAACAGTGCGGCGACCGCGTCGCCCTTCACGAACTTGGAAGAGCCATCCATCGCGCCGTAGAAATCGGCCTCGGTCGCCACGTCGCGGCGCCGAGCCTTGGCTTCGTCGGCGGTCACCAGCCCCGCGGCGAGATCGGCGTCGATCGCCATCTGCTTGCCGGGCAGCGCATCGAGCGTGAAGCGCGCCGAAACTTCGGACACGCGCCCCGCGCCCTTGGTCACCACCACCATGTTGATGATCACCAGGATCATGAACACGAACAATCCGACCGCGAAATTGCCGCCGATCAGGAACGCGCCGAACGATTCGATCACCTTGCCCGCAGCTTCCTCGCCCTCGTGGCCGTGCATCAGCACGACGCGGGTCGAGGCGACGTTGAGCGCGAGGCGCAGGAGCGTCGCAAACAGCAGGACCGAGGGGAAGGCGGAAAAATCGACCGGCTTCTCGGCGTTCATTGCCGCCATCAGAACCGCGACCGACAGCGCGATGTTCATGACGAAGCACACGTCGAGCATGATCGCCGGGACCGGGACGATCATCAGCACGATCAGCATCAGGATGCCGGCGGGAAGCGCGAAGGCGCCCAGCTTGGGAGTGCGACCGAGCAGGTTCACAGGCCGAACGCCTGTAGCTTGGCATATGCGGTGCGCACGAAGGCTGGCGCCTGGGTGTTGCTCTGGGCGGCACCGAAAGCGTTGTTGAGCACTTCGGACATCGAGGTACCCCGCGCGAGTTGCGGCACATCGGGTGCGGGCGGCAATTGCGATGCCGCCATCGAGGTGGTGACAGGCATCGGATCGACCGGCGGAACGAGGCCACCATCCGTGTAGGGACTGATGCCGAGCGGCGAACTCGCGTCGATGGTCGCGCCATCGCTCGCGCTGGCCATGCGCGTGCGCAGCAGGTCCATCATCTGCGAGACCGAACGCGCCGAGCCGTTCGCGGCGTAGAAGGTCGAGGGATTTGCCGTTGCCGCATCCGGAAACAGGGCGGCGGCGCTGGCGTCGGGTTTGATCGAGAGCGCGCTCAGAAACTTCTTCGCGCCGCCGAGGCCAAGAAAGTGAGCGAGGTACAGTTCCGAGTTGTCCGGCGCGCGTCCGAGCGATCCGGTCAGCTCCGTGCCGTTGTCGCGCGCCAGTTCGGCCGCCATCATCGACGAGGCTTCGGGATCGTAACGCAATGCCGACAGTTGCGCGCGGCTGGCGATGCCGCCCAGTCCGTGGTCGGCGCCGTGCTTGGCGAGCGTGTTTGCCCAGGTGCCGTTGGTGAACTGGTACAGCCCCGCCGCGCTGGAGCGCGAGGCGTGCGCCGAAGGATCGAGGCTCGATTCGAGCTTCGCTTCGGCAAGGAGGTAGTTGAAATCCACACCGGTCGCCTGCGCGGCACGCGCGATGGCGGCACGAACGGGCGTTGGTTGGGTGGTTGCTCCAACAATCGATTGTGCGTCGCTCACGGCGATCTCCGGTTCAAAGTGTGACCGGGATCGTACTCAGCAAGGGGCGTGCCAGATTGGCGGCGGAGCGAACTCAATGCGCTCTTGGACCTCACCCTTCTTCGTCATCGCCGCGAAGGGGGGATGACGAAGAAGGGTGAGGAGGGGTTCGTTCAGGCCGCGGGAACCAGCCGCAACCCCGAAGAAGCCGCGCTATACAGCGGGCGGTGGCCAGTCAGCGCTTCCAGCCGCGAACTGACGTTGGCCGCAAGCAGATTGCGCACCTGGCGATTCGCCTCGTTCATCTTCTTCGCCATCTCGAGCAAGCTGCGGCATTCGGGATCTTCAGCGATGCCCGGCGCGGGATCGATCCGGCCGCACAGATCGCTCTTGTCGAGCGCGGTGCCGAGGATGCCTTCGAGGTCGAGTGCGGCAAGCGCCTGCCGCTCGGCAACGAGCACGGCAACCATCTGCCGCATCGTCTCGCGCATCTCCGAAGTCGTCATGCCCTGGAGCTCCTCAGCAGAATGCCCGCCGCGATCATCGCGTCGCCGATTTTCGCTGGCACCAAAGGATAGCTGCCCGACGCGATCGCCTTTCGGATCGACACAACCCGGTCCAGGTCGATCGGGGCGTTGCCCGCGTCGAGTGCGGTGACGGTGGCAGCCGGCGCAGAATTCACCGCGACGGTATCGGTGCCTGCGGCGGCGCGCCGGGCGGTGGAAGTGCGGTCCCCGAGGGCCCCGATCCGGGCCACCGGTCCCAATGCGATGTCGGCCATGGCCGGCTCCTTGAAACCCTGTGCAGACCAGAACGGTCAGGTGCAGAGGATTTTAAGGTGTGCGCTGTAAGCGGTCCGGTCGCAGTCCCTTTGCGGGACGCCGCGGCAGATCAGTCCATCGGAACCCGCACCAGTCCCGGCCGCACGACTTGTCCGCGCACGGGTTGAACCTGCTCGCGGCCCGTGGTCGCCGGCTGGACCCGCACCCACGCGCCGACCGCGCCCTGATCGAGCGCCTGCCCGGGACGTGAGACGGCGAAACCCTCGCCTTCGATCGATATCGAGACCGCATCGCCGCGACTGACCACGGGCTCGCCGGATTCCACCGCAACCCCGCGCGCGATCGGCACCGCGAGGCGCCAGCTCCCGGCATCGGGGCATTGCACCAGCACCGCGTCACGGCGTGGGCTCAGCCAATTGATGACCGGCGCCATCGAACAAGGCTGGAGCCTGAGCCGGCGGTCGACCGGCGTGATCGCGCCGCCGACCTGGCCGATGGAAACGCCGGTGAAGCCGGCAACTGCGCGGTCGAGTGCATTGAGATCAGTGAAACCGCCACTTGCAACGGCGGCGGCGAGCATCAGGGCTAAGGTCATGGCTGGAGGTTCCGGTGCTGAAGTCTGTGGTCTGGGGAGAGCAAGTCCCGTGCCATCGGCTCCGGAGATGCGTCGAATGCCACGCCAGCGCTGATGCCGCCCTGGCCGGGCTCGATGACTATGCGTGGGTGAGTGCCGGCCGCGTTGGCCGCCGCGATCACCGCGTCGACGCGCCCGGTCAGCCCGCGCTCGGTGCCGGGTAGATAGCGGACCAGGATCGTTGTCTGCTGCCGCGCATCGCGTGGCTGCTGCTCGAGCCAGGTGGCGAGCCCGGGGGCACCGGGAACGTCACGGTATACCGATAACGGGATCGACTCTTGCGGCAGCGCAGCGGGCGGGCTTGCCGGCACGCGTGCGACGAGCCCCTGCGCATGCTGATGCTTCGCGCGAACGAGCGCGCCGACGGTGACCATGAACAGCACCAGCGCCAGGTCCGCCAGCAGGGTCTGCCACGTCGTGCGCGTCACGCGATCGCCCTCGGACCACCCAGAGGTCCACGGGGGATCGCGGACTCGAGTTGCGTCGCCAGCCAGTCGATTACGTCCTGACGGTTCTTCTCCTCCGCGCGCGTCGCGCGCTCGATCGCGCGGGCGAGCGGCGCGAGGACCAGATGTGCGAGCATCAGGCCGTACAGCGTCGTCAGCACCGCACTGCCTATGGCGGCGGTAAGCGCGCTGTCACCGACGCTGCCGTCCGCGAGCCGCGCCAGCGCGAGCAAAGTGCCAGCAAGGCCGAACACCGGCGCGAGGTCTGCTGCGTGGACCAACGTCGCACGCGCTCGTTCGTTGATCTCGGTGCGCAGGGCGCGGTGGCTCTCGTAATTCTCGATCAACGCGGCGACCGATCGCGCTCCGATCAGCGCCTCGGTCGCGTCATCTATGTCGCGGTCCCCCGTGCGCGTGCGCCGTCCGCGCACCACGCCGTCCTGGCGGATATCCTGCACGTACGTCGAAAGCTCGGCGCGCACCTTGGCCGCGTCGAACCCACGCCGGCCGAGCCGCGCGATCGCACCCAGCGCGCCGGCGCTCTCGGCGAACCCGCACTGCAGCAGCGCTGCCAGCAACGTTCCGCCCACCACGATGGCGGCGGACAGCGGATCGAAAAGCGATGGGATATCCATTTTCCCGAGTTCTCCTCGCGCAAGAGAACGGCGGCGGCGATGCAGTCTTGAAGGCCCGGACGACATTTGCCGCAATCCGGCAGAGCTTTGCCGCCCCCGTCCGGCAGGCCCGCGGGAAACGCGCCCTGAACGGCAGTTGGCACGCCCCTTGCTGAATACGGGACGCGGCCCCCGCTGGGCCATCCGAAACAGAGGCACAGGCGATCATGAGCGACACGCTCTTCGGAATTCAGGGTGCGGCGCTGCAACTGCGCTCGGCGCGGATGGCGATGATATCGTCCAACATCGCGAACGCCGCGACCCCCGGCTACAAGGCGCGCGACATCGATTTCGCGGCGGCGTTGAAGAGCGTCGACGGCGGCTCGACCGGCGACGGCGCGATCGCCTCGGCCACGCGGTTCCGAAGGCCCGTGATGACCTCGCTCGACGGAAACACCGTCGAACTGCCCAACGAACAGATCGCCTTCAGCCAGAACGCGGTCGGCTACGAAGCCACCCTCTCGTTCATCCGTGACCGGGTCGATACCGTCACCCGTTCGCTGAAGGGCGATTGATCATGGCTGACGCCACGCAGAATCTGTCGCTGTTCGACGTCGCCCAGCGCGGCATGTCGGCGCAGCTCGTGCGCATGAACGCCGCAGCGTCGAACCTCGCCAACGCCGGCAACGTCGCCAGCAGCGAGGGCGCGGCTTACCGCCCGGTTCGCGCGGTGTTCCAGTCGACGCTCGATGCGGCGACCGGGCTCTCGTCGGTCAAGGTCGCCGGGATCGTGCGCGAGAACGCGCGGCCGCTGCGCCAGCACGATCCCGACAATCCGTTGGCCGACGCCAACGGCGATACCTGGACCGCTCCGGTCGACGAGAACGCGGAGATGGTCGAGATGACCGAAAGCTCGCGCCAGTACCAAAACATGGTCGAGGCGCTGTCCACCGCCAAGCAGCTCATGCTCGACACCCTGAGGAACAAATGACCACCATCAACACTCAGGCCGCCAGCGCGGCCAACACCGCCACGTCCACCACCGCGCAATCGGGCCTCGGCTCGCTGGGCGAGAAGGATTTCCTGACCCTGCTCACCACCGAGCTCAAACAGCAGGACCCGACCCAGCCGGTCGACCAGAAGGACATGCTCGCGCAGATGGCGCAGTTCTCCTCGCTGTCCGCGGTCAACACCTCGAACGTCACGCTCAGCGACATCGCGGGCAAGCTCGACACGCTGATCAGCGCGACGAAGGCGAACGGGCCGGGGGCAGTGGTCTAACGCACTCCTCCCCTCCTTCGTCGCCCTGAACGTGTTTCAGGGTCCATTTCGCCTTCGGCGCCGTCTTCGCCCGGGCGCACCATGCAGTTCAGGAGCATCCGCATATGACCATCTATGCCTCCCTCAGCGGCCTGCGCGCCGCGCAGACCGACCTCGACGTGATCGCCAACAACCTGGCCAACTCGGAGACCACCGGGTTCAAGAAGTCGTCGGTCAACTTCGCCGACGTCGTGGTCAACTCGGTCTACAGTGCATCGAACAGCGCAAACGGCGTCGGTGTGCGGGTCGATTCAATCGACCAGAACTTTGCGATCGGGCCGGTCGACCAGACGGGCAACGCGCTCGACCTCGCGATCGGCGGCGACGGGTTCTTCACCACGGTCTCTCCGGTGAGCGGCCAGTCGCTGTTCACCCGCGACGGTCACTTCACGGCCGATCCGAGCGGCAAGATCGTCGACAGCGATGGCAACCAGCTGCAGATGCTGACCACGCCCACCGGCACGCCGACCGGCGCGCAAGTCGCGCTGACCAATGCCGCGGGCTCGGCGCTCGCGGGTGTCACGGTCGGCACCGACGGCACGATCACCGCCACGTATCAGGACGCGTCGAGTACCGCGGTCGGCCAGGTCGCGCTCGCCGCATTCGCCGAGCCCACCGGGCTCAAGGCGATCGGGTCGGCCAACTGGACCGCGACCGGCCTGTCGGGCGCGCCGGCCTATGGTGTTCCAGGCTCGGGCAACGTTGGCGGCTTGCTGACCGGCTCACTCGAGCATTCCAACGTCGATGTCTCGAACGAGCTCGTCAACCTGATCACCGCGCAGCGCTATTTCCAGGCGAATGCCAAGGCGGTCGATACGGCGAACACGCTGACCGAAACCATCATCAACTTGCGCGGCTGAGCACGATGGACCGCCTGATCTACACCGCGCTGTCGGGCATGTCGGCGTCCATGACGCGCGAACGCGTGATCGCCAGCAACATGGCAAACACGCAGACCACCGGCTTTCGCGCCGAGACGCTCAAGACCGATCCGGTGACGCTGATGGGCGACGATCAGCAGGTTCGCGCAATGAACCGCGCCAGCGTCGGCGGCGCCGACATGAAGCACGGCACGCTCGACCAGACCGGCCAGCCGCTCGATATCGCGATGGAAGGCGATGCGATGCTGACCGTCCAGCCGAGCGACGGCGGCGAAGGCTACACCCGCCGCGGCGACCTGTCGGTCTCCGCGACCGGGATCCTCCAGAACGGCGATGGCCTGCCGGTCCTGAGCGACAGCGGGCCGATCACGGTCCCGCCTGGGACCACGGTGACGATCTCGCCCGATGGGTCCGTACTCGCCGCCGATCTCGCCAGTCCGACCGCAGCGCCGGCCGCGATCGCCAAGCTCAAGCTCGCAAGCTGGCGCGGCAGCGATCTGCAGAAAGGCCTCGACGGCATCTTCCGCGTGCCCGGCGGCGGCGTGCTGCCGGCGGACCCCGACGCCAAAGTGCAAAGCGGCGCGCTCGAAGGCTCGAACGTCAATCCGACCAGCGTGCTGGTCGAGATGGTCCAGGCGCAGCGCCTGTTCGACATGCGCTCGAAGGTCGTCTCGACCGCCAAGGAACTCGACGAGCACAGCGCCACGCTGATGCGGCTTTCCAATGGCTAGCCGCACCGGTCCGGTGCCTATCAACCCATAGAAATCGAAGGAACCTCCGATGCCCACAGCCGCCCTTCAGGTCGCCCGCACGGGGCTCGAGGCGCAGGACGAGCGGATGCGCGTCATCGCCAACAACCTGGCGAACGTCTCCACCACCGGCTTCAAGCGCGACCGCGCGAACTTCGAGACGCTGGCCTACCAGGACGCGCGCGTCGCCGGGCAGCAGTCGTCGAACGAGACGGCCTATGCGAACGGGCTGAACCTTGGCACCGGCGTCGGCGTCCAATCGACCACGCACATCACCACCCAGGGCGCACTCAGCACGACCGGCAACTCGCTTGACGTCGCGCTCGACGGTGAGGGCTATTTCCAGGTGCAGATGCCCGGCGGCCAGCTCGGCTATACGCGCGCAGGCAACTTCACCCGCTCGGCCGAAGGCAAGCTGGTGACCTCGCAAGGCTACGAGGTCCAGCCGGCGATCACGATCCCCGAAGGCGCGCAGTCAATCGCGATCGGCAACGACGGTACCGTCACCGCGACCGTCGCGGGATCGGCCACGCCGACATCGCTCGGCCAGATCACGGTCGCCAACTTCGCCAACCCTTCGGGACTGCAGGCGTCCTCGGACAACTTCGTGCTGGAGACCGCCGCCAGCGGCACAGCGCAAGTCGGTGTCGCCGGGCAAGGCGGGCGCGGCAACATAAAGCAGGGCATGCTGGAGGCATCGAACGTCAACATCGTCGAGGAACTGGTCGACATGATCGAATGCCAGCGCGCGTACGAGATCAATTCGAAGATGATCTCGTCGGTCGACGAGATGCTCAAGAACGCGAACCAGACGCTGTGAGGGCTGCGATGATGAACCCAAACCTTCCCGCGTCTCGTCATGCTGAACCTGTTTCAGCATCCATCGTGCCGCGAGCTCCGCGCCGCGAAGAGAGTGCCCACATCACCTTGGGTCAGCGGCAATGCGTCCGGGCGAGAAAAGCGCGCGCGGAGGGATGGACCCCGAAACAAGTTCAGGGTGACGAAGACCGGTTGGGGTTGGCGGACTCGCTCCCTTCATCCCTCACACTGAAACTGACAGCCATCTTCGCGCTCGGTCTCGCAATCATCGCCCCGCATCACGCGCACGCGGCCACCGCCGGCTCGATCTACGATGCCTCCGCCACCTACCAACCCCTCTACACCGGCACCCGCGCGCACAATGTCGGCGACCCCATCACGATCCTGCTCGCCGAATCGGTCAACGCGCAAAAATCGGTGACCACCAAGAGCGGCAAGTCCGGCGCAGCCTCGATCACGCCGCCCTCACAAGGGCTGCTAAGCTTTCTTAACCCTAATGCCCTTAAAGCCAGCAGTGACTCGTCGTTCAACGGCGGTGGCACGGCGGCGCAGACCAGCAGTCTGACGACTACGCTGTCAGTCACCATCACCGAGGTTCGGCCCAACGGAACGGCACTGGTGCGCGGAGAAAAGCAGATGCTGCTCAGCCAAGGCAACGAATGGATCCGGCTTTCGGGCGTGGTGCGCCTGTCCGACATCGATCAGGACAACACCGTCCCATCAAGCCGGGTCGCCGACGCCAAGATCGAGTATTCGGGCAAAGGCGCGCTGCAGCGGGCGAGCAAGCAGGGCTGGCTCAGCCGCATCTTCAACATCGTGAGCCCGTTCTGATGCTGCGCGCATTGCTCCTGTTCCTGGCGGCGTTGACCGCGGTGACGGCGCTGCACGGCAGCGCCCGCGCCGAGCGGCTGCGCGATATCGGCCAGTTCGCGGGCGTGCGCACCAACCAGCTCACCGGATACGGGATCGTCGTGGGCCTGGCGGGATCGGGCGACGACAACCTCGAATACCTGACGCAGGCGATGCGCGGCGTCTCGGGCCGCATGGGGCTGCAATTGCCGCCCGGCGTCCAGCCCGGCCTCAAGAACGCGGCGGCGGTTATCGTCACCGCCGATCTTCCCGCGTTCGCAAAGCCCGGGCAGAGGATCGACGTGACCGTCTCGACCATCGGCAAGGCCAAGAGCCTGCTGGGCGGAACGCTGATCATGACCGCGCTGACCGGCGCTGACGGACAGGTCTATGCGATGGCGCAGGGCAACCTTGCGGTCGGAGGCCTGGGCATCTCGGCGCAGAACGGCTCGCAGCTGACGGTCAACGTGCCCACCGTGGGCCGCATCGCGGACGGCGCCAGCGTCGAGCGCGCGGTGGCGACCGGCTTCGACCAGGGCGGCTTGCTGCGCTTCAACTTGTCGAACGCCGACTTTCTCACCGCCGAGCGCGTGCGCGATGCGGTGAACGCCCGCTTTCCCGGGATCGCCAGCCTCGAGGACGGCGTGACGATCGCGCTCACCCTGCCCGCCGATCCGAACGGCCGCTCCTCCATGATGGCCGCGATCGAGATGATCGACGTGAACCCCGCCGACGCCCCCGCCCGCGTCGTGGTCAACAGCCGCACCGGCACGGTGGTGATCAACAGCGCGGTGCGCCTCTCCCCGGCGGCGATCACGCACGGCAAGCTTACGGTGCGGATCGACGAGCAGCCCAAGGTCGTCCAGCCCGCGCCGTTCAGCAGCGGGCAGACCGCGATCCAAAAGGACGCCAACCTCTCCGCCGATGAGCAGCATTCGCGCGTCGCGCTGTTCAAGCCCGGCGCTTCGCTGGCGAGCCTGGTCGATGCGCTGAACCTGCTCGGGGTCAGCCCATCCGATCTCGTCGCGATCCTCGAGGCGCTCAAGGAAGCCGGCGCGCTCCATGCCGAGATGGAGGTGATATGACCGCGATCGCCGCAACCTCTTCCGTCAC
>CAJCHR010000405.1 GCA_903970225.1 Actinobacteria bacterium 21-64-8
CCCGAGTTGCCGCGGTTGATCGCGGCGTCGGTCTGGAGATAGCGGTCATACGCGCTGCCCGAGCCCGTCGCGCGGTACACCGAAGAGATGATCCCCGCCGTAACCGTGCCGCCGAGGCCGAACGGGTTGCCGATCGCGACCACCCAGTCACCGACGCGTGCATCATGCGAATCGCCGAACTTCACGAACGGCAGCGGCTTGTCGGCGGTGATCTTGAGCACAGCGAGGTCGGACGCCTGATCCTTGCCGATGACCTTGGCCGGATATTCGTTGCCGTTGGGCAGCGTCACCGTGATCGATTCGACCGTGCTGCCTTTGCCCTCGGGCGTCACCACGTGATAATTGGTCACCAGATAGCCGTCGGCCGAGATGATGAAGCCCGATCCCAGCGATTGCGCCTCGCGGGTCTGCGCGCCGCCAGGACCGCCTTGTCCGCCCCCCTGTCCGCCGAAGAAATCCTCGAACGGCGTGCCTGCGAACGGGTTCTGCCCCTGACCCTGGACTTGCACCTTCTGGCGCGTGGCGATGTTGACCACGGCAGGCGCGAGCTGCGCGGTCAGATCGGCGAAGCTCCCAGGCGCGCCGACTCGCGGCACGATCGGCTGGATCTGGCTGGGTTCGTTCTGGGCGACTTGCGCGCCTGCCGGAAAACCGGTGGCCAGCGACAGGGTCGCGCCGCCGAGCAGCAGCGCCGCGGTAACTCCATAGGCGTATCGCACGGGCGTTGGGTCCTTCCTAATGGCTGATCTCCCTTGGAGCATCGGGCTCCCGATCGAAGCCGCGATTGAACCCGGGACGGCTTAACCGGCTTTGAATGAGCCGGTCCGCCTAGAGGAGACGCTTGAGGCGGCTCAGGGCTCCTTGAATTCCTTGAGATAGGAATTGTCGGGCGAAAGCAGGATGGTGGTTGCGCCGGTGCCGCTGGTGAAGGCGGCCCGGTAGCTCTGCATGGCGCGATAGAAATCGTAGAACTTGGGATCCTTGCCGAAGCTTGCCGCATAGACTTTCGCGGCGTCGGCCTCGGCCTGCGCCTGGATGATCTGTGCCTGCTTCTGGCCCTGAGCGCGAATCGTGGTCGCCTCCTGTTCGCGTGCGGCCTGCATCTTGGAGAACGTGCTCTCGATCGTGCCCTCGGGAAGGTCCGCCCGCTTGATCCGCACGTCGACCACTTGCGCGCCGTATTCGCGCGCCTGCAGGTCCAGCCCCTGGCGGATCTGCAGCATCGCCTCGCCGCGCTCTGCGGTCAGCAGCGTCGCGAACTTGCGCTTGCCCAGCTCCTGGCGAAGCACCGAGGTGAAGATCGGCTGGAGCTGTTCTTCCACCCGCTCGGGCGTGCCCGCGGTGCGCACCATCTTCACCGGATCGATGATCCGGAAGCGCGCATAAGCATCGACCTGAAGCCGCAGCTGGTCGCTCGAGAGCACCTGCTGCGAATCCATGTCGACCGTCAGCAACCGGCGATCGATCCGGATCAGCCGCTCGACGAACGGGATGCGCAGCGAAAGTCCCGCGCCGGTGTCGCCGAAGTCCTGAGTCGGCCGGAACGGATTGATCACCCGCACCGGATCGCCGAAGCGGACGACCACCGCCTGCTCGGTCTCGGGCACTTCGACAACGCTCGCGAACAGCGCCACGACCGCGATGATCAGGCCGATCAGGACGGCCTTGTAGTCCTGCAGGGTCTGGAGCGGGTTCACTTGTCACCATCTCCGGCAGGGCCGCTCGGCGGGGCGGCGGGTTTGTTCGCGACTTGCGGCAGCGGCAGGTACGGCGTGATCCCGTTCGCACCGGTGATCACCTTGTTGTTGCCCGCGAGCACTTGCTCCATCGTCTCGTAATACATCCGACGGCGGGTCACCTCGGGGGCGAGCTTGTATTGCTCATAGACCTTGCCGAACGCCGTGGCCGCGCCCTGCGACTGCGCGGTGAGCTGCTGCGCCCAGGCCTGCGCATTGCTGATGTCGCGCTGCGCATCCTGCTGCGCGGCGGTAACCTGCTGGAACGCCGCGACCGTCTTCGCCGGAGGATCGGCCTTCTTGATCTCCACACCCTGGATCTGCACGCCCGAATGATAGGCGTCGAGCACCGTCTGCATTCGCGTGCGCACGTTCTGCTCGACAA
Source organism: Actinobacteria bacterium 21-64-8 (assembly GCA_903970225.1). Taxonomy (GTDB): domain Bacteria; phylum Pseudomonadota; class Alphaproteobacteria; order Sphingomonadales; family Sphingomonadaceae; genus Novosphingobium. Next base: position 2,122 of record CAJCHR010000405.1, read on the forward strand.
CGGCGCGGCCCGAGCCGCCCATCGCATCGGTCAGCGACACTTCGGCGATCGATGCGCGCATCGCCGCTTCGGCAACTTCGCGCACGGTCTCGTCCGGGTCGGCGAGCTGATAGGTGTAGAGCTTCAGGTCCTTGATGCTCCAGCGCACCAGATAGCTCAGATCGATCAGGTTCTGGTCGCTGGTGAGCATGAGCTTCTCACCCTCGCCCTCGGGGATCGAATCGCGCTTGATCGAGGTGACGTCGGTGCTGCTCAGGTCCTGGATCGGCCAGGGCAAGGTCAGCGCGACGCCGGGATCGACGGTGTGAGAATATTTGCCGAAAGTGGTGACGATGCCCTCTTCTTTCGGATTGACCACATGAGTCGTGCTAACCCCTAGCCACACCAGCACGATCGCGCCGACGATCAGCGGGAACCAGCTCTTGCCGTCGGGCCGTCGCGGCATCTTGGGCAGCGTCGGAATACCGCCGCCACCGCCGCCGGGACGCTTGCCCTTGCGCTGTTCGCGCGAGCGGAAAATATCGTCGATGCTGGGGGTGCGCCGCGGCGGCGTGTCGCTCGCGGGCGGCAGCCAGGGATTGCGCGGCCCGGGCGAGGGCGGTGACGGAGGCGGCGCATCGGGCGCTTCACCCGTCGCCGGTTCCGCCCCGGAACCTTCCGGTTCGGGCGCTTCGTCCTCGGCGGGTCCGTCCCCCTTCGCGCCGCTGCCCCACGGGCTACGCCGCCCGGCCAT
>CAJCHR010000406.1 GCA_903970225.1 Actinobacteria bacterium 21-64-8
TCACCGGCTGCATCCGGGGCCGCCTGATAGCCATCGCCAGCCTCGTCCACCGGCGGAGTGTAAGCTATCTGCCCGTTCGAGCGGTCGTCCAGTGGGGGCGCCATCTGTGCCGTGCTGTCCGGCGCGGCCGCTTCCTGATCATATGCTGTGGGAGCCACGGGGCGGTCGCTGTCGCTGCCGTCCGACGCGGCGGAAGCGACCGGAATTCTGGGAACAGAAATCGCCGCGAAAGCGCCGATGGCGATACCCCCGACGATGGCGGCAAGCGCAATTTTGGCAATGGTCGACATGATGGGACTCCGCTCGTCCGCGATGGACGATGCAACACAGCGAGGAAAAAGATGTTCCGCGTCAGCGGGTTTACGCGAACCCGCTTTCGAGAAACCGCGTTGCCAGTCCGGCGAGCAGCGCGGCGCCGCGCGGCAGGACTGCCTCGTCGAGCATCATTCGCGTCGAATGGATGCCGCAGCACCGGGTCCAGTCGGTACCCTCCGGCGCGAAGCCCAGGAAGAACATCGCGCCGGGCACTTTCTCGAGCACGTAGGAGAAGTCCTCCGCACCCATGATCGGATCGGCCATGCGCTGGAACGCATCCTCGCCGAACAGTTCGCGCGTCACCCGCTCGCCGAAATCGACCGCGCGGGCGTCGCAGATCGTTACCGGGAAGCCTTCTGTGACTGTGACTTCGGCGCTGAGGCCGTGTGCGCCCGCGATTCCCACCGCGAGCAGCCGAACCGAATCCTGCAACCGCGCGCGGTGTTCTGTTGAGAGCGTGCGCATCGTGCCGCGCAGGGTGGCGCGATCGGGGATGACGTTGTGCGTGGTGCCCGCCTCGAGCTGGGCGATGGTGACGATCACCGGATCGTGCGCGCTGAACTGTCGGGTCACCAGCGTCTGCAGCGCGAGGATGATCTCGGCCGCGACGGGGATCGGATCCTGCGTCCCGTGCGGCATCGAGGCGTGTCCGCCGCGGCCTTCGACCACGATCTGCAGCATGTCGGCGGCGGCAAGCAGCGGTCCGGCGCGCCCGCCGACCTGGCCGTGCGGCGCATTGGGCATGACGTGGAGTGCGAAAGCGGCGTCGGGCAGCGGGCGCTCCTGCCCCTCGCCGCCGAGCAGGCCGTCGTCGAGCATGTAGCGCGCGCCGTGCCAGCCTTCCTCGCCCGGCTGGAACATGAAGAGCACCTCGCCCGCGAGTCCCTCGCGCTGGCGGCACAGCACTTCGGCGGCACCCGCGAGCATCGCGACGTGCGCGTCGTGGCCGCAGGCGTGCATCGTGCCGGGGGTGGTCGAGGCGAAATCGAGTCCGGTCTCCTCGGGCATCGGCAGCGCGTCCATGTCGCCGCGCAGCAGCACGGTCTTGCCCGCACCCGCGCCGCCCTTGAGGATCGCGACAAGCCCGGTGGTGGACGGCCCCTCTCGCCATTCGAGCGGGAGGTGGGCGAGAGCGGCGCGGATCTTGTCGCGGGTCTTGGGCGTCTGGAGGCCGAGTTCGGGCTCGGCATGGATCGCGCGGCGCAGCGCGACGATATCACCCGAGATCGCGCGGGCCTCGGCTAGCAGGGCTTCGTGGAGCATGCGGCATGATACGCTAGGTTCGTGGCCTGTCGAGGAGAACCCGGCTTTCGCCCTCACGCCGCCGTTCCAGCACCATCTCGGCAATCGCAAAAGTCTGCTCGTCATCGACATCGACCGCCTGCGCTCCATCGACAGGCACCACTGCGCGGAAAGTCAGGCCGAAGCGGCGCGAGATGCGCGCCATTGCTCCGGCGAGTGTCAGCACCCGCAGGCGCATCAGCACGATGTTGATCAGCCCGAAAGCGGGGATCAGGCGCGCGGGGTTGTTCATGAATTGGCCGCCCCCACGGAATATCTCGGCCGCGGCGAGGCCATCCGGCCCGGCGATTCCGTAAAGGTTGCAATTGGCATAGCCGCTGTCGCGAAACGCATAGAACCGGCGCTGCGCGCGGGCGTGAACCGCTGCGACCGAGGCCTGCGCGGCGAGGTTCACGGCCACGTCTGCCCCGTCCAGCGCCGCAAGCGTTCCGGCGATCGCCTCTTGCGAAAGTAGCACGTTGTCGGCCGTGGTGATGAGGAACGGCGCGGGGCGTCCTTCGACTGCGGTCAACACGCTGTCGACGATGTTGGCCGACGAGGGTGAGAACGCGATCTCTACTTCGCGTTCCGCTAACGACGCCAGCATTTCCGCAAGTATGCCGTGGATCTCGGGCTCGACCGAGATCGTCACGCTCCCCAGATCCGGGAACCGGGCCAGAGCCTCTACCACGTGGATAATCAGCGGCTTGCCCGCAATTGGCGCAAGGCACTTGTGGCTCACCCCGGCGCGCATCGCCAGTGGGTTAATCACCCCGGCCCGCTGCGCTGCAAGCACCACGACACTGAAGGGACGCCGTGCGCTCATCGTCACGACCTTACGGTTCTTCGTGAAACGGGTGTCAGTCGGAGGGGGTGTGCCATGGACGGTGATGTGTCGGCCCCGCGCGAATGCGTCAATCGGATGCGATTTATTACAATTTGGATAAACGCCCAGGTTTGCCAACATCGCTCGCGCGGTACATTGACCGAGATCTGTCATGCCAGCCAGCTCGCCCCGACTTACGCTTGCGGAGACACGCACCGGGCAAAATTCGGGCAATGACGTGCAGAATCGGGCATGGATCAGGACCGCGTTCGTACGTTTTCCCGATGGCGCGCTGGCATGTTCGTCATGAAGAACCTTGTTAATCCAGCAGCAAGGGGCCAATTCCTCACGTTGGTATCGGAAAAAAAGCGAAGGTCGCCCGCCGCGTGAACGCGCTCATCCTCAAAATGCGCACTGCACCCCTCGCGGTGGTGGCGGTGGCGCAGAATTTTGGCTGGATGCTGGCAAGCCGTGGTCTCGCGGCCGTTTTCTCGCTCATCTACCTCGCCGTGGTGACTCGCACGCTGGGCGTTGCCGGGTTTGGCAAGTTCGCGTTGATCACTGGCGCCGCGCAACTTCTGTCCAATCTGCTCGCGTTCCAGACCTGGCAGGTCATCGTCCAGTACGGCGTCGGGCATCTTGAAAACCATGACCGGACGCGCCTTGCACGGCTCTACCGCGCCGCCATCGTGCTCGATACGCTGAGCACTGTCGCGGGCGCCGCCATCTCGGGCGTGATCCTCTACAATTTCGCCGGTGAGTTGGGTCTGGGCCCGACGATGGTGCGCGCGACGATGATCTTCAATCTGATCATGCTCGTCTCGCAGCGCTCGACCCCGCTCGGGATCCTGCGGCTGCGCGACAAGTTTTCGATCGCCGCGGCGGCCGATAGCGCGACGCCGGTGTTCCGCCTGATCGGCGCGATCGCGGTGTGGATCGTCCATCCCACGCTCCAGGGGTTCCTGTTCGCCTGGGCTATCGCCGAACTGCTCACCGCCGCCGCGCACTGGATCGCGGTGTATCGCATCGATGAGCTGCCGCTGATCGTGCAGGACGGTCTTGGCATGGAAGGCGTATTCACCGACAATCCGGGTATCTTGCGTTATGCGCTCACCACAAATTTCAGCCAGTCGCTGATGATGGTGACCCGCCAGTTGCCGCTGTTTCTGGTCGGGGGACTCACCGGCATCGCCGCGGCGGGCGCATTCCGGCTGGCAGCGCAGCTCAGCCGGTCGCTGACCACGGTCTCGCAGATGATCGCGCGCGCCGCATTTCCCGAGATCGTGCGCGCAGTGCGCACCGCCGGGATCGGCGAGATCGGCGGTACGCTGGCGCGAACCGTACGGCTGATGGTGATTGTCAGCATTGCCGTATTC
>CAJCHR010000407.1 GCA_903970225.1 Actinobacteria bacterium 21-64-8
CAACACCAACGCCAACACCGCGCCTGCCAGCAATACTGCCGCCGACGACATCCTGGTTTCCAGCCGCATCCGGATCGTCTCCGCGCGTGGTCGTGCAGGGTGTCAGAATGCCGCAAGCCGTCGTCTTCCAGGCGCCGAGCCCGCCACCCGTTCCCGAGGGCGTCGCGCCTCCGCCGCAGCGGAAGCCGAAGCAGGACCGGTTCTAGTCCCATGCCTCGGCGCAGCCCGTCGACGTCCGCAAGGAACCTGATCGGGCCGATTGGGCTGCTGCTGATGGTGGCGACGTGGCCAACCCACGGCCTGGCCGCTGGAGCGGCTGCGTCCCCGCTCGCTCGGGACGAGAGCAAACCTGCCGGCCCCGCCCCTGCGGAGGCTGTCGGCAACGTGCCGACAAAAGACCCGCATCGTCGCGCGAATTTCCTTAACGAAACCCCCTCGCCCGATGCGAGACGGGTAGCCGACTGGGCCTTTTCGTCCGGCGATACCGGCGGCCTGCCGTTCGTCGTTATCGACAAGGTCGGCGCCCGGGTGTTCGTCTTCGACGGCGCGGGTATGCTTCGCGGAACCAGTATGGCGCTGCTCGGCTTCGCACGCGGCGATGTTACGGTGCCCGGGATCGGATCACGAACGTTGGCGTCGATCCGCCCGGACGAGCGCATCACACCGGCAGGTCGATTCGTCGCGGCGCTGGGCCGCGATCTTCAGCAGGACATTCTGTGGATCGACTACGATGCTGCGATCTCGCTCCACCGCGTCGTCAAAGGCAACGTCGGGGATCACCGGCGGGAACGGCTGGCCACGACCTCTCCGTTGGACAAGCGCATCTCTTACGGCTGCATCAACGTTCCCGCGGAATTCTATGAGAGCGTCGTGCTCCGGGTCTTCACCGGCACCAGCGGCATCGTGTACATCCTGCCCGAGCAGCGCCGGTTGGAGGACGTTTTCCCCCAGATCGCGCGCGGGCCGGGAAGATAAGCGCGAGATGGATCTGACCGCTTACCTTCATCCCGGATGGGCGCCATTGATCCGGCCTGCCCCGGTTTCGCGCGACTGGATGGATGCGGCGCCGGAATCGTTCGCCTATCGCTGCCTGCCGCTCAACATTGCCAACACGCATGGCTGGGAACTGCTGACACCCTGCGGCTTCTCCGCCGAGTGGGACGGGCGCGCGGAGCCTTCCGCAGTGACGATCCGCCCCGACGCGGACGCCGAGCCCCATCGCGCCCCGGTCTCGCTGTTCGGGCAGGGCATCATCACATTCCATGTCGAGGCGATCCTGCGCACGCCGCCGGGTTGGAACATATGGATCGGTGGATCGCCCAATCGGGCGAAGGACGCCATCGCGCCGCTAACCGGAATCGTCGAAACGGACTGGTCACCGTTCACCTTCACCATGAACTGGCGCTTCACGAGAGCAGCGACCGCAGTCCGCTTCGAGGCGCTCGAGCCGTTCGGTTTCATTTTCCCGGTGCAGCGTGCCGCTCTGGAGGAATTCACGCCCGCTTTTGCGCCGTTGGATGCCGATCCGGCCACCGCCGAGCGCTTTCAGGCATGGAGCGAGGCCCGCGATACCTTCCATGCAGACATTCGCGCGCACCCTCCCCAGGCACCCGCCGACCGCTGGCAGAAGCATTATTACCGCGGGGTGGATGTCGCCGGAAACGCCCTGGTCGCGGATCACCGGACCAAACTCAGGCTACGTCCCTTCGATCGCGCGGCAGCGCCCCAGGTCCCGGTGGCTCCGCCCGAAGACACGGGGATCGAGGCCTCCGCGTCGCCTGCAGTTCTGTCCCCCGTTTACCCGTCGCAGAGCCAGGAAATCACCGCGTTGAAACACCGGCTTGCCAAGCGGGAGTGGCTGCTCGAATCTCTCGAGCGTCAACGTTCGCTTGCCCCCGGTGGCACTGTGATCGAACGGCGTGCAGGAATGGGCACCCAGGAGTTCTTGGAGCAATATTATGCCCCCGCCCGTCCGGTCATCCTCGGCGGCGAGATGGACGGCTGGCCGGCGCTCGCACGCTGGACCCCAGATTATCTCCGGACCCTGATTGGCTCTACCCTGGTGGAATACCAGGGCGGGCGGACGGCAAACGCGCGGTTCGAGAGGGAGAAGGACAAGCATCGCCGTCTGGCGCCCTTCGATGCGTTCATCGATCTTATCACCGGCGGTGAAGCGGGCAACGACGCTTACATCACCGCCTATAATTCGGCTCGCAACAAGGACGCGTTGGAGCCGCTGACGCGAGACATGGGTTTTCTCGACAAATTCCTGACCCGCATCGGACACGCACCCGGCGGCATGCCGTGGATCGGCCCTGCGGGAACGGTGACGTCGCTTCATCACGATTTGACCAACAACTTCATCGCGCAGCTTGTCGGCCGCAAGCAGGTGACGGTGCTCCCTGCGGCCGAGGTCGGCCGCCTTTATAACCACGACCACGTCTTCAGCGAGATAACGGACCTGGATGCACCCGACATTGATATGGCGCGGTATCCCCGGCTCACGGATACCACGGCATACGAAGTCGTGCTGGAGCCCGGCGAAATCCTTTTCATGCCTTTGGGATGGTGGCACCAGGTCAAGGCCCTGGACTTCAGCGTAACGATGACTTTTACCAACTTCATCTGGCTGAACGATAGCAGCGCGCTCTATCCGCATGGTTGATCCGGTACCTCTGGAGATGAGCAGCACCGGGTGTGCCGAAGGGTCCCATTCCTGAGAAGGCGGAGCCTTTATGCGCAGGACAGGGAACGGACTGGGGGCTGAATTTCTTGCCGTGGACCCCATGCTCGGGGGCTTTTATGAAACGGCGAGCGACTTCACCAGCCGGATGACACGAAAAATACTGCAGATTTCTGCGGTTCGTAAGCCTGCCGGAGATGTCCTGAGATTGAGAATTGGAGCGGTAGCGGGAACCGCAAGCTCGTCCTAAGTATTTGAGCGACAAGCAAATGCTGCATTGCAGCATATAATGAGGCCCCACATCGTGGCCCCACTCCCTCTCTATAAATCGGGTTCGAAGCTTAAAAGTGAGTCACTGACGCGCTAAACTCGAAGGATCATTTTATGCCAAGACTCATTTCGTCGCAAATCATCTCTTATAAATCGTACTAGTTTCTCACCGGTCCGCAACGCATTGGCAGCACATCGAGCCAGTCGATTTGCAGGGTACTGAGGGCAGTTCATCGAGCGTTGGTTTATGTATTGGCAATGGTGGTTCTGACGACACTTCGTGGTTCTTCGACCCTTACCAGCACCTGATCGGGGCCATTCAGCACGGCCCGAAGGGCTCGCCACTTCGTCCCCAGTCAGCTGGAGGGTGCGGCAATTGGGCATTGATCGGCGTTCGGCAGCAGAGAATGGCAAACTAGTTGATCAAGCTCGTTCGGTCTGGGCTGCCGCGGGGCGCGCGGGTAGGTGCCTGCTTACCCTTGCCTCGAGTAGTTGCACCAGCTCGGGCTGCATAAACGCATAGTTGTCCGGTATGTCGAGGCAGATCACGCGCTTGCCGGCTAGAGCCGGGCGGAAGCGGCGCTGTAACTTACCACGATGTGCCTTCTCCATGACGAAGATTATGTCGGCCCAACGGACCAGCTCGGCCGTGAGCGGATTCTCGGCGTCATGATTGGTGCCAGCGGATTCGACCTCCAAGTCCTCCCGGCACGAAAACACCTGCTCAGCCGTGGGGCTGCGCAGCCGGTTCTGGCTGCAGACAAACAGGACCGCCGGGATGCGTGTTCGGCTCAAGCAGGAACCCCTACACGCCGCGCCAGGCGAGCCGACCCGGTGCCGCGTCCGCCGAGTAATCAACCTGGAGCACGCGGCGACGTCGCGGCGGATCGGCGGCGAGCGACGCGTGGACGATGGGCGTAGCGTAGAGCCAAACGTCACCGCGCTCGGCCAGGCAAAGCCGCTCACCAAAGGTCGCTGCCACGCGCTCGATCTCTGCCTCAGGCAGGCGGCCGTGCCTATGCGAGCCAGGCACAATGCGCAGCGGCGCGTTGCTCTCGTCCACCACATCCAAGTGCACGCGCACCGTTATCATGCGCTTCAGGATCTCGAACGGGGGCTCTACCTGGATCAGCCCGGACTTGACCGTCCATGGGCCGAACCCGTCCGCATCGATGCGGTCCTTTACGACAATTGTGCGGTCCTGATGCCAGCCAAGCGCCCAGTTTCTCACCGCCGTTTTATCGAACAGGATCGCGCGGACGGGGCGAACATCCGGCCCGAGCATGGCCGCTGCGATCGCGCCGATCGGTCCAGCGATGTCGAGGAATGGCTTTAGCTGCGGGCTGTCCCCGATCCTCACGCCCGGCACACCAATCGGCAGCGCGGCCAAAGCAGCCTCAAGGCGGATGCAGGCAGCCTCGTCCAATGCTTCCTCGAAAAGTTGGGCCCCGTCCTTGTCGAGATGGAGATCAGCAGATCGTTCAGGTCTCGCAAGCATGCTGATCGATGTAACCAAGACCACTGACGCGGTCGACCCGACAGCACCCTTCGGCAGCTCGCCCCCCTTGTCAGCCATTCAGGCCGGTTTGGACATACGGCTCAATGAAACGACGATTGGCGACCACGACGATCCTCGCGGATCACGCTTTACGATTTGCTAACCGGCTTCTTACGCTGCGCAATATCCGCGCTTTCGGATTTGAGGGGTCGTGAGACCGGGCAGACCTCCTGAACAAAACCGTGAAGCGTGTTGGTGAGATTGTCCGGCACCAGCCGATAGAAGACGTACTGGCCGCGCTTCTCGCTGGCCACCAAGCCCGCTCCCTCGAGGATGGCGAGATGCTGCGAGACGGCCGCCTTGGACATTGCGAAGCGCGCGGCGATATCTCCGGCGTTGAGCTCTGTGTGCGCCAGATAGGCGAGGATTTTTCGCCGGGTGACCGATGAGAGGGCTTCGAACACGCGCTGCATGCGGCGTATTTAAGGAATAAGTTAACCGCTTGACAAGGGGAAAGGTATTTAAGAAATAAGTTGAATCCTTTCAGGAGAGTCCCGATGACCAAGATCCACGACGCGAACGCGGTCAATTCGCTGGTAGCCTTGCCTGGCGCCAACGCCGTCAAGGGTCGCGTGCGATGGGATCTGGCGCATTCGCTTTGGAACGGAGGCATGATGATCGGCGCGCTGATTGTCTGCCCGTTGACGGCAAGCCCTGGTGCCGCGATCGTTTTCCTCGTGTCCACCGGCGCCGGCCTGCTGCTGGGGCACAGCGTCGGTTTTCACCGGCGCTTGATCCATCGCAGCTTCGAATGCCCGCGCTGGCTGGAATATGTCCTCATCTGGTTCGGCACGGCGGTTGGCATGAGCGGGCCCTTCTGGATGGTACGCACGCACGACCTTCGCGACTGGGCGCAGCGCCAAAGTGATTGCCACGATTATCTGGCGCACCGCCGCCCCATGCTGATCGACGCCTGGTGGCAGCTTCATTGCCGATTGGAGTTGGCAAGCCCACCGGCCTTTGACCTTGGAAGAATCGGCCACAATCGCTTCTATCGCCTCCTCGAACGCACCTGGATGGCTCAGCAGCTGCCGATCGCAGGATTGCTCTTCCTGCTTGGCGGGTGGGGATGGGTAGCGTGGGGCGTCTGCCTGCGCGTCACGGCCTCGGTAGCCGGACACTGGTTCGTCGGCCATCTCGCACACCGGCGCGGGCCGCAGAGCTGGCTCGTCGACGGCGCCGGGGTCCAAGCGCACGATGTGCCGTGGGCGGCAGTCCTGACCATGGGCGAAGCCTGGCACAACAATCATCACGCTTTTCCGGGGTCAGCGAAGATCGGCCTTGATCGTGGGCAAAGCGATTGGGGCTATGCCTTTATCCGTCTGCTCGAGAGGCTCGGCCTCGCGTGGAATATCGCGCTGCCGGAGCAGCTCGCTCGCGGTAGCATGCTGACCCGTGTTGGGCGCGAGGTCCATCCAGTGGCTTCGCCTCACGCCCATCTCGGCGGAGCGTGAGCCATGGTTCGCTTCCCGTCCTTCTCGGGCAAGACCGGCCCGCTCGCGTACCCGCTCGCCGCGTGCCCTCTGCTGCTCGTTCAGCACGCGGCTGTACTGGTGATCTATCGCCTCGCGGGTTTGAGATTGGCGGCTGACTCAAACTTCTGGATCGTCCCGTTACGCAGCCTCGCATCCTTTCCAATGCTGTCAGCCACACAGGCTGCGCTCGCCTTCGCGGCAAGCCTTGGTGCGACAGGCATCCTGGCAATGCTCTCGTTCCGCCGCGTTCGATGGTCAGGCTTTGGCTATCCGATCGCGGTTCTGACGCTGGTTCCGGGTTTACAGATACTGGCAGCGATCATTATCGCGCTGCTGCCACGCCTTTCCGAGCAGCCGGAGACCACGCTAGAGCCGGGGATCGAAATCGCCCACGTCATTCAAGGCGTGCTCGCCGGTGTCGCGATTATTGTGCTGGCGGTGCTGGTCTCTGCGGTTAGCTTCGGCGCCTATGGTTGGGGGCTGTTCGTCACGACCCCATTCCTGGTCGGATTGACCACGGGCTATATCGCCAATCGGCGTCATCTGCTGACTGCGGGTCGAACCAACATAATCGTTTTGGCAGCAGGGGCCCTGGGGACGGTCGCGCTCATCGTTTTCGCGCTCGAGGGGCTGATGTGCATCCTACTAGTAGCGCCGCTTGCCGCTCTCCTCGCACTTCTCGGAGGCGCAGCAGGGCGCGCCATGGCGAAGGTGGGGCGGTCCGGTAGCAAGCCGTTGATGAGCGTGGCGCTGCTGCCCGCTTTGTTCGCGCTCGAGGCGGCGATGCCGCCAGCGGTGCCAATTGCGACCCACGCCGCGATCGATATCAACGCGCCGCCAGCCGCGGTTTGGAAGGCACTGACCGGCAGCGCTCCGATCGCGGATGGACCTGGCCTGATCGGGGCGACAGGGCTCGCGTATCCGGTTCGCGGCCGGCTGCTCGGATCGGGTGTTGGCGCAATCCGGCTGGGCGATTTTTCGACCGGTACAGCGCGCGAACTGGTCACAGAGTGGTTACCTGAGCACAAGCTCACGTTCACCGTCCTCCACCAGCCACCAGCGATGGAGGAGATGAGCCCCTTACCGCCGAGTCCACGCGCCGCATTTAAACGGCTACTTCTCGACTGGAGAGACACGCTTCAGTCTTGTCGCAATGGCTGGCAAGCGTACTCGGCTTTGCATCGATGCCACGCACATCTTGCGGATCGATCCGGCCCTCTATTGGGAGCCGCTGGCGCGATTGGCCATCAAGCTCAACGTCTCACGTGTGCTGGAGGACATCCGAACTAAGGCGGAGGGCCATGCGACGCCAAGCCCGCTCAAGGCAGCGAAGCCGCGGATTTGAAAATTTGAGTATGCTGCTTTGGGCGGGCTGGCGAGCCGATATTGATTGGTAGGTAATTGGCAGAGCGCAAGTGGCCAGACCGGAAACGGGACCTAGACTCAACTAACTGCCTGCGCGCAAAAGACCCAGAATCCGACGTTCGGAGCCCCTCGTCTGCTTCCAAGCTTCAGACGTTCATTCATATGACATGTCAGGCAGCTATGCGCGCATTCCGGCCGCCCAACCTGTCCGATTTAGCTCGCGGAACCGGTTGATAATTGGGTAAGCCCGAGCTCGCCTCATCGACTCTTCATCTTTCGATATTGCGACGGCCCGACGCCCACCGCCTCGCGAAACGTACGGGCAAAAGCGGCTTGGTTCTCGTAGCCGACTGCCGCTGCTATGCAGCCAATGGTCTGGGTGGTCTTATCGAGAAGCGTGATCGCTTCGAGAACACGGAGGCGACGTCGGTAGTCTTCCCAGGAAACACCGGTTTCTCGCAGGAAGCGGCGTCGCAATGACCGTTCGGACATCCCGACGTCATTGCACAGCTCTGCCAGCGTGATCGTCGCAAGTGATCGGCGGGTGCTCGCGATCGCCGCTTCGATCCGCGCGTCGCGGCAAGACGGCAGGACAAGTCGCACCTCGTCAGCGATCCAGCCGGGGCATAACCGTGCCATGCATTGGAAAAAGACGCGGCTATCCTCATCCTCCAGCGTGCCGAGCGGCCATCGCTTGGCATGCGCGACCATCCCGCGCAGCAGCGCCGAGGCGTGGATCACACGTAGCCGATCGCCGCTTTCGTTGAAGAGGTCCACGGAGAGAAAAACCGATCCCGAACGGACCTTCTGGAAGCGCGTGCGGTGTACGGCGTGCGCGGGAATCCAAGCCGCGAACTGGTGAGGAACGCGATGGCTTCCATGCTCGTCCTCCACGTCCACCGAGCCATCGAAGGCGTAGAGGATCTGATGCATGTCGTGGAAGTGCCAGGGTGTATCCACCTGCCAGCCGTCGCTGTCATGAGCGCCGCCAGCCACATTCAGCCCAGCTGGACGCATCGTGCTGAGGAAGGGTTCCACCGTCTGCCTTTGGCCGTTGAAGCGTCAAGAATGACCGATGCACGCGCGCAGGCCAAGCCACTTGGACGCTAATGGTGCGACATCAACCGCAGGAGATCATCGATGTCGAATATGACCCGTTACAATGAGAGGATCGTCGATCAGCACACACAACAGGCCGGGGGCTATGCGAAGCTGACACGCGACATCATCGTAGCCGATCGTCGAGCCGCGTTGCGGGCGCTCATCGGTCTAAAGCTGGATGATGAGCTGCTGGACGTCGCCTGCGGTCCCGGCTTCATCGCACTGGACCTGGCGCCTTATGTCGCCAGAGCAACCGGCCTCGATATTACGCCCGCCATGCTCGATCAGGCCCGCGCGGCGCAACGGGAGCTCGGCATCGACAACGCAGACTGGGTGCACGGCGATGCGATCGCCTTACCGTTTCCCGACGCGTCGTTCAGCGTCGTGACCTCCGGCGCCGCATTCCATCACTTCGAGGACCCGGCGCGCGTGCTTGCGGAAATGCTGCGCGTCTGCCGCCCCGGCGGCAGGATCGCCGTGATCGACGTTGCGCCCGAGGCGGACAAGACCTCTGCCTATGATCGTATGGAGCGGATGCGCGATCCCTCGCATGGGCATGCTCACAGTATCGACGAGTTGCAGGCGATGGGCGCTGAGCTCAAGCTTTCGAAGCCGCTGACCGAGACCGGGTTCAGTGGTCCTTTGTCCTATGCGTCGGTGCTCGCAACCTCCTATCCGGAACAGCACAGCCGGGATGAGCTTCTCGCTATCATGCGGGAGGATGCGGAAAGCGGTGAGGATCGTCTAGGCTTCAAGGCTCAGCTTGCCGGTGACGGTGCGGTTATGGTGACCTACCCAATGGCGACCACCTGCTGGACAAAGCCATAGCGGCAGCGCCGAGCGCTCCATTGCGGGTCGACCCGGCGACAGCTCCTCAGCTGCGTCTCAAGGTTCCTCGCCGCTAATGACCCGACTGCTCGGACCCACAAAGCGACGTTCAGCGCTCATTTTCCAGCTCTCAACTTCGGACACTTGTTAATGCCCGCTCAATGGGTTCTGAGCGACGGGCAAGCGGGCGTTCAAAGACAAGAAGTGGGACAAACCGCTATCCGCGAAGGCTTCAACGAACGGCAGCTTCAGCCGCGAGTGTCGTTCCGATCTAAGCCAAGCCGCGCTGATGTGACCAATAGTTTGTGTAACCGAGACTGGCCTTTTCTTAAGCGACGGAGGCGACTGCCGTCCGGCTCACCCAATGCTCAGACGGATCGCTAGAGCGGCCAAGGTGATAAGCAGGACCGGAAAGGTCATCACCACGCCGACCTTGAAGTAGTAGCCCCAATGGATCTTGATGCCCTTGTTGCCGAGCACGTGCAGCCACAGCAGCGTCGCGAGCGAGCCGATCGGCGTGATCTTTGGCCCCAGATCGCAGCCGATCACATTTGCGTAGATCATCGCTTCCTTGACGACGCCAGTCGCATGACTGCCGTCGATCGAGAGCGCGCCGACGAGCACGGTGGGCATGTTGTTCATGATCGAGGATAGAACGGCGGTCAGCACGCCAGTCCCGATCGCAGCGCTCCAGATGCCGCCCTGTGCGAAGCGATCAAGCAGGATCGAGATCTGCCCGGTCAGACCTGCGTTCCGTAGCCCGTAGACGACCAGGTACATGCCGAGCGAGAAGATCACGACCTGCCACGGCGCGCCCTTCAGCACCTTACCGGTGCTGATGACATGACCGCGCGCGGCGATCACCAAGAGCAGGACGGCGCCGACAGCGGCGACGGCGCTGACCGGCACGCCCAGCGGTTCCAGCAGGAAGAACCCTGCCAGCAGCATCACGAGCACCACCCAGCCGGCCCGGAAGGTGGCACGATCCTTGATCACAGCTTCGGGACGATCGAGCTGGCCGACATCATAGGCGGCCGGAATGTCGCGCCGGAAATAGAGCATCAGCATGGCGAGCGTGGCCGCGATCGAGGCGAGATCGACCGGCACCATGACCAGCGCGTAGCGGCCGAAGCCGATGTTGAAAAAGTCGGCCGACACGATGTTGACGAGGTTCGAGACGATCAGCGGGAGGCTGGCGGTGTCGGCGATGAAGCCTGCGGCCATCACGAAGGCGAGCGTCGCCTTATCGCCGTAGCCGAGCGCGCGCAGCATCGCGATCACAATCGGGGTCAGGATGAGCGCGGCTCCGTCATTGGCGAACAGGGACGAGACCGCCGCGCCGAGCAGCACGATCAGCGCGAAGAGCTTACGCCCCTGGCCCTTGCCCCAGCGCGCGACGTGGAGCGCCGCCCATTCGAAGAACCCGGCCTCGTCGAGCAGCAGGCTGATGATGATGACCGCGACGAAGGTGGCAGTCGCGTTCCAGACGATGTGCCAGACGACGGGAATATCGTGGACCGACACCACGCCCGCGAGCAGCGCGACCGCCGCGCCCCCGATCGCGCTCCAGCCAATGCCCAGCCCTTTGGGTTGCCAGATGACCAGGGTGATCGTCAGCAGGAAGATCAGGATCGCAGCGATCATCAGGGCATCTTTCTCGGGTGCCTCAGATCGAGGCCGGGACAGATAGGAGTAGCCGCCAGCGGGTGAGCCCGCTGGCTTGGCGTCACGCGCTCGCAGGTTGAGGTGTTATGACGATCGCCGAATGGTCGGTTGCGGGATCGATCGGCACGCCGGCTTCCTTGCGCTCCGAATAGCGATCGACGAGCTGCACGGCATGGGGCCGCATCAGCACCGTGATGCGGACAAGCTCCTCCATCACATCCACGATGCGATCGTAATAGCTCGACGGCTTCATGCGGCCCGCCTCGTCGAACTCCTTGTAGGCCATCGGGACCGACGACTGGTTGGGGATGGTGAACATCCGCATCCAGCGGCCGAGCAGGCGCAGCGTGTTGACGCTGTTGAACGACTGCGAGCCGGCTGACACCTGCATCACCGCGAGCGTGCGGCCTTGGGTTGGGCGCATCCCGCCCATCGAGAGCGGCAGATGATCGATCTGCGTCTTCATCACGCCGGTGATCTGGCCATGTCGCTCGGGGCTGCACCAGACATGGCCCTCGCTCCACATCGAATGCTCGCGCAGCTCATGAACCGCGTCGTGATCGTCGCCGGCGACCTGGTCGGGCAGCGGCAGGGTGGAAGGATCGAAGATCCGGGTCTCGGCGCCGAAGAACTGGAGCAGGCGCGCGGCTTCCTCGACGCAGAGCCGCGAAAAGGAGCGCTCGCGCAAAGATCCGTAGAGCAGCAGGATGCGCGGCGGTGGATCTCCTGCACCCAGGCCCAGGGCTGGTCGCTCGATCGCATAGGCACGGTTGAGATTCGGAAGATCGGTTGGACCGGCAAGCGTACGCAGGAGCATCAGGACGGGGCCTTCAAGGATTTGACGAGATAGGCGGCATTGGCAGGGCACAGCCGTGTGAACTCGGCCGAGGACGCAATTTCGACCGGTGCCATGGCGCGGGCGGCATCGGCATAGCCCTGCCTCCGAAAGAAGCGGGCGGCGGTCGTGGTCAGGAGGTGCAGCCGCTCGACGCCCCCGCGTTCGGCTTCCTCTTCGATCAGCGCCAACACCAAGCCGCCCAGGCCAACACTTCGGCGGTCGGGGAGCAGGACGAGCGAACGCAACAGCCGGTCCGGTCCTTCGCCCTCGATGCCGCCATAGCCGACCAGATCATCGGCCTCGATGCGGTAGAAGACCCGGCCCGGCTCACTCAGATCGGCGATCGGCAAGCCGGCGCCCGACAAGAAGAACGCAAGCCCGTCGACAGCGACGCCGTCGATCGGCGTCGCGCGTAGCCGCGTCGGGCTTTGCGTCTCAGACCCAAGCGCCGGCATTGTCGACGACCAACTGGCCATCCTCTTTGGCAAAGGCACCTTGCTGCGCGCTCGGCAGAAGATCGAGCACGGCTTCGGAGGGCCGGCACAGCTTCACACCGAGGGGCGAGACGACCAGCGGACGGTTGATCAGGATTGGATGCGCCATCAGCGCATCGAGCAGCGCATCGTCGGACAGTGCCGTGTCGCCAAGGCCCAGCTCGGCATAGGGCGTGCCCTTCTCGCGCAGCAGCTCGCGCGGGGTGATCCCGGCCCGCGCGATCAACTGGACCAGCAGCTCGCGTGTCGGAGGTGTCTTGAGATATTCGACGACGTGCGGCTCGATACCGGCGTTACGGATCAGCCCCAGCGTGTTGCGCGAGGTTCCACATGCTGGATTGTGATAGACGACGACGTCGACGGGATGGCTCACTAGAGGGTCCTTCAGCAGCAGGGAAGTTCGGCCAGCAGCGGCTCGCAAAGCTCGGCGCGGCCCTGGCAACAGTCCTTGGCGAGGAAGAGCATGAGGGCGCGCAGCGCATCGATACTGGCGCGCTGGATCATCTGGCGACCGCGCTTCTCCGGTTTGACGAGGCCAGCCTTCACCAGCACGGCGAGATGTGTTGAGAAGGTGCTTTGCGTCAGGTCGGACGCGTCGACCAGCTGGCCTGTCGAGAGGCCGTCAGGTTCGTGCCGGATAAGCCGGCGAAATGCGTCGAGCCTTGTTGGGTGCGCGAGAGCAGCCAAAGCAGCGAGGGCATCACCATCGGTCATTCATCGGAAATAGCCGATGATTATAGGCTGGTCAATTCCTATCGAAAAAAACCGATGGTTTGTGGATGCCTGCTCCGATGTCGCGCCTTTGCTTAGGAGATCAAACAACCCCAGGAATGATGTTGGCCGCCGGCGCCCGGACCTGGAACGGCTGTTTTTGTCGGCACCGGGCGTTCGCGCCGCCTCGAGCGAACGGCGAGAACTGGTCGATTGCCGAGAGGCAGCTCGCGGGGAGTATGACCCAGAAGACGACATTCGGAGCTCGTTTCGCGATCCCAGCTCTGGACATTCGTTCATTCAGATCGAAGCATCGTCGACCTGTAACCGAAGGCGGCTCGGATGGCGAAAAGTGGGACACCGCGTAATTGATTTAGCCACCCTCGTGCATGGTACGAAGTCGCCTTGGCGCTTCAATGCAGGAGGGTGACCGATGTCGATTTATGCAGGATTGGACGTGAGTGACAAGGCGACGCATGTCTGCGTCGTCGACATCGAGGGCAAGGTGGTTCGGCGCGATGTCGTCGCGAGCGATCCTGAAGTTCTGGCCAAGTGGCTGAGCCGGCATTGTCCGGACCTCGTGCGCGTGGTGTTCGAGACGGGGCCGCTGTCGACGTTCCTCTACCACGGCTTGGCCGAACGTGGTGTTGCAGTCGAGTGCATCTGCGCACGGCATGCCAAGGGCGTCCTTTCTGCACGGGTCAACAAGAGCGATGTCCATGATGCGGAAGGGCTTGCGCAGCTCGCCCGCACCGGCTGGTTCAAGCGCGTCCACATGAAGGCATCTGCCACGCACATCGACCGAGCCGCGCTGCGCATCCGCGTGCAGCTCATCACGGCTCGAACGGCCATGGCCAACCAACTGCGCAGGCTGCTGAAGCTGTTCGGTCTGCGCATGGGCACCGCCAGAACGTCGGGTCGGCGCACCGAGCGCCTGGCCGCGCTCTATGCTCAGCGTCCCGATCTCACACCGCTGTTGGCTCCGCTCATCGCGTCGATGGAGGCGATCGAAGAGCAACTGCGTGCCTCGGGTCGGTTGCTCGTTGAACGCGCCGCCGCCGATCCAGTCAGCACCCGGCTGATGAGTGTCCCGGGCGTCGGCCCGATCACCGCGCTCACCTTCACCGCGACTATCGAAGATCCGCGCCGCTTTGCCAGGGGTGAGGATGTCGGCGCCTATGCCGGGCTCGTCCCGCAACGCAACCAGTCTGGAGAGCGTGACACGAGCGGTCACATCTCCAAGGCCGGCGATCCCATGTTGCGCTGGTCGCTGTACGAAGCCGCGAACGTCCTGCTGTCTCAGGTCAAGCGGCCGTTCGCACTCCAGCAATGGGGCAGGAAGCTCGCCGAAGCCAAAGGCGCCAAACGCGCCAGGGTCGCCGTCGCGCGCAAGCTCGCCGCATTGCTCCACTCGCTTTGACTGAACGAGACCGAGTTTCGCTGGGCCTGAGCCCGGCGTTCCTCCTCCCGATCAGCCATGCCCCGGAAGATCTCGTCAGGAAAGTAGGGGATCCAACCTCGTTTGGAACTCAGCGACGTCCACCCACCTCCGCTCGGCCGCGATCATGAAGGCACGGACGAACCACTTACACAGCTGTCCGATGACCTCGAAGACAACCATTGGCGAACGGGCAAAAGGAAAGAGCAATGCAGAAATCAATTAGACAACTTTGCTGCCTTACCGAGTGACGCGTTGAACGGCAGGTCTCGCCAGTAGCGGACATCTGGTGCTCCCTACCGGCCATCGGAGAGCGACTGAAGACGGGCCAGCAGCGGATAGGGCACTTTCCGTCGGCTAAAATTCAGAAGCAGACATCGATCCAGTTGGCTTGTGCGTCACCTTGACGACCATAATCGCCAAGATGACCTCGACCGGCTCACGCCAGTATGTAGGCTTTTTCGCCCAGACTAAAGATTCCTTCCCGAATCCACGGGGCCAATTTCGCTGGGGTTCTTGAGGGCGGCCGGTTCGCCGCCTGATCAGGAGCCAAGCCCCATGTCCCATACCGTCTTCATCGCCATCCAGGGTCACGACCGCCTCGTCGAGGTCGACCTGTCCGACAACGCGTCGATCGAGATCGTCCACGCCTCCGTCAAGGCGGCCGGCATCGAGATCGACGAGGAGTTCATCCTCTTCCACGACGAGGATGACGATCCGATCGAGTGGCCCGACCACAAGCGCCCGCACCACATCAAGCACGGCGCGAAGCTGCACCTCGCCAAGTGCCGCAAGGTCGACGTCACCATCCACTACCTCGAGAAGAGCGCGAAGCACAGCTTCGCGCCCGGCGCCCGCGTGCGCCGCGTCAAGGCGTGGGCGGTCGACCACTTCAGACTGGCCGAGCGCGACGCCGCCGAGCACGTCCTGCAGACCTGCGGCAGCACCGATCGCCCGCCGACCGACACGCCGCTGCACAAGCTCGTCAAGCACGGCCACTGCGAGCTGTGCTTCGATCTGGTCCCCGACATCCGCGTCGAGGGCTGAGATGAACGCGCCCGTCAGCCCCAGCCAGCTGCTGCTCGAGCGCGACCTGGCCGCACCGGAGTTCCGGTGCGGCCAGTTCGACGGGCGGTGGCGGGTTGTGTCGCAGGCCTGGCCCCACGTAATCATCGCCGTGTCGGCCGCATCCCGACCGAACTCCCCGAAGGAATTCGGCCTGCGCTTCGAATGCACCGGCTACCCCCAGCGGGCGGTCACTGCGCAGCCCTGGGATATCGCCGTCGACGCCCCGCTCGCGGCCCACCTGTGGCCGCGGGGCAAGTCGATCCTGCCGTCGGTGTTCCGCCCTGGTTGGCAGGGCGGCACCTGCCTGTACCTGCCGTGCGACCGCATCTCGATGAACGGCCACGAGGTCTGGGTGAACCAGCATCCCAACCGCCTGTGGCAGCCGGCGCGCGGCATCATCTGCTATCTGGAGCAAGTCCATGACCTTCTCAATCAGGACGATTACACGGGTGCTGCTGCGGCGTAGCCGCGGCATCCGCATCAAGCCGGTGCGCTGGGTTGCGCTGCTGGCCGAGCTCGACCGGCGCGGTGAGCGCCGGCACGAAGCGGGCGCATTCCTTCTCGGCAGCCGCTCGGGTGATCTCCGCGAGGTCCAGGACGTCGTATTCTACGACGACCTGGATCCGGAGGCCTACAGCTCGGGCGTCTGCATCCTCCACGCGCCGGCCTTCGCCGCCCTGTGGGCGATGTGCCGCGCCCGCGGCCTCACCGTCGTCGGCGACGTGCACACTCATCCGAGCGGCGCGTCGCAGAGCGAGGCGGACCGCACCAACCCGATGGTCGCCCGCGAGGGCCACATCGCGATCATCGTGCCGAACTTCGCCACAGGTCGCCCCGCGGCCGCAAGGCTCGGCGTCTTCGAATACCGCGGCGACCACGCCTGGACCGACCACTCCGGCACCGGCGCGCGCCGCTTCCTCCACAACGACTTCTGGAGCAAGTTCCTATGACCACCGACCCCGATCGCCTGCACCGCACGGCGAAATACTTCATGGACAGCGGCCGCGCCACCACCGCGGAGGACGCGGTCGACATGCTCTCCCGCTTCAGCCTGACGATCACGGTAGATCCGGCGACCGCCGCCACCCTGAACGGCCAGATCGCGCTGCTGACCCTGGTCAACACCGCACGCCGCACGATGCTCGGCGGCGTCGAGGTCGAAGGCGTCACCCATCAGGCGTTGGTGACGAAGCTCGCGACCGAGGCCACCCTGCGCGAGGCGGTCGAGGCCCTCGGCGGCAGCTGCGTCGGCAAGGCCCGGGACGACCGGCCGCGGGCGATCATCGGCGACGCCGCGCCGCCGACCGGGTCCGCGCCGACATGGCGCCTGCAGTGGGCCGGCTGGCGCGGCGGCGCGACCCCGGCGGCGTGGCCCGCCACCATGTCAGACGACGCCATCGCGCTGGCACCGGTCATGGCCGCGGCGGCCTGCGTGGGCGAGG
>CAJCHR010000408.1 GCA_903970225.1 Actinobacteria bacterium 21-64-8
CGGCGGTCATCGTCGCCACGTCGTGGTCCAGCGTTTTGAGCGGGTAGGCGTGAAGGTCGACGAAATCGCCGGGCACGTGGACCGCGACAAGCTGCCGCAAGCCATTGCGATCGTCGATGTACCGAGACATGAAACCATCGACCAGCAACGTGCTGTGATCGACAGGATCGCCCGCCAGGACCAGGTTGGTCCGCGGCGGTACGACCTTGACCGCGCTGATCGCCGCCTCGATCCGCGCGCGTTCGCACGGTTCGAGCCGGACACCGCGCTTGTTCTGCAAGAAGCGTTCGGTGAACATAGTCATCATTCTCACAACAGGCCGAAGCATCGGTGAACGTTGCTGCCCCCTCACGAACGGCATTCGTGATGACGCAGGTTAATGTGCGCGCTGGCGGAGCAACTTCATTCCTGCCTGCCGGTTCCAGACCGAAATTGCGCTAACCGCGCTGTGGCTGATGTGAGGGTCGATCCGCGCGAGGGATGCTCGTCAATTTCCCAAGCGTCGGACCAGATCGTTGTGGCCAAGAAGCCCCCAGTTCCAGATCGCCCCCAGGCGGCGCAAGGAATCCTGCCGCGGGGGTCGCACAGGGAATACGCTGGCCGGGACATAGGGACCACTGGCCCGGCCATCATCGTTCGATCAGAAGGTGATGGGCAAATCCTCCTCGGTGCGCGGCTTGCGCGTTCCGAGCGCCTCGCGGGCCTTGGCGCGGATGTAGGATGCGATCTGGCTCACTTCGCGATCGCTCAGCGTTTCGAAGCGGGGCATCCCCTGGCGTTCCAGCGCGCCGTCATGAAGCACCGCCCGAATTGCCTGCGGGTCCATCGCCAGGCCGGATTCGCGCAAATCGGGCGCGGCCGTGGCGGAGGATGCGACGTTGGGCCCGTGACACAATGCGCAGTGCATGACGAACAGGCGGTGGCCCTGATCGAGCGATGCCTCATCGATCCTGAACGACGGATCGTCGACAGGATGCAGTTGCATGTCGCGCGGAGCAGAAGGCGCGAGCTTCGCATGGCGACCAACCGCGAACGTCAGCAATCGCCGGGGCTGCGCACCGAACTTCCAGCCCGCATAAAGCAGCCCGGCGCCGAACGTGTTGCCGCCGTAGCCGACCAGCACCGAGACGTACTGTCGCCCGCCCACCGCGAAACTGATCGGTGCCGAGACGATGCCCAGCCCCGCGTCGAAGCGCCACAGCACTTTGCCGCTGCGCGCGTCGTAGCCCGAGAGAAAGCCGTCGGCGGTGCCCTGGAACACGAGGTTGCCGGCGGTCGCGAGCGTGCCCCCGTTCCACATCATGTCACGGGGCACGCGCCATGCCGCCTTCTGCGCGATCGGATCCCACGCCAGCAGCGTACCCTTGGCATCATCGGCGTCGGCGATGATCGGATTGGCGACGACGCCCTTGAATTTCACGTCGCCCGGCCCTGCCTCGCGGCTCCAGCGCGTGCCCAGTTGCATCGCCGGGATATAGACCAGCCCGGTCTTCGGGCTAAACGCCATCGGCTGCCAGTTGTGCGTGCCTAGCTGGCTCGGCCACATCTCGGTGACGCCGGTCTCATAACGGATATTCGGGTTTTCGACCGGCCGGCCAGTGGTCAGGTCGATGCGCTGGGCCCAGGTGACCTTGCCGATCTTCTCGGCGGAGATCAGCTTGCCGGTCTCGCGATCGAGCACGTAGAAAAAGCCGTTGGTCGGCGCCTGCATCAGCACCCGGCGCGGCCGGCCGTCGACCGGGATCGTCGCCAGGATCATGCCGGCGGTCGCCTTGTAGTCCCACGCCTCGCGCGGATTGACCTGATAATGCCAGACGTATTTGCCGGTATCGGCATCGAGCGCAACGATCGAGGCGAGATAAAGATTATCGCCATTCGCGCCTTTGACTTCGGGGCTGCGCACCGCCGGATCGTATGGGCCGCTGTTGCCGGTGCCGATGTAGACGCGGCCCAGAGCCGGATCGAATGTCAGTCCGTTCCAGGCGGTGCCGCCGGTGCCCGTCTTCCAGTATTTGCCGCTCCAGGTCTTCGCAGCGGCCTCCATCGCGGGATCGCCGGCGTTCTGCTCGGGACTGCCGGGGGCGGTGTAGAAGCGCCAGGCCTGCTTGCCGGTCTTCTGGTCATAGGCCGTGACGAACCCGCGTGCGCCGTAATCGGCGCCGCCGTTGCCGATCAGCACTTTGTCCCTGAATGCGAGCGGCGCCCCGGTGCTGCTGTTCATCGAGCCGGGTGACAGCGTGTCGACGCTCCACTGGAGCTTGCCCGTTTTCGCATCGAGCGCGATCAGCCGCCCGTCGAGGGTGCCCACGAAGATGCGGCCATCGGCGAACGCGCAGCCGCGATTGACCGGGAAGACGATGTGGGTCTTGGCCGGATAGCGCCAGATTTCCGGATCGTATCGCCACAGCAAGCGCCCGGACACGGCGTCGACCGCGTAGACGGCGGAATAGCTGCCGGTGAAGTACAGCGTGCCGCCCACTTCGAGCGGCGTCGCCTCGAGGCTCGCTTCACCGGGGAGGTCGAGCGACCAGGCGAGACCGAGCTTGTTCACGTTGCCCACGTCGATCTGGTCGAGGGCACTGTAGCCACTCTCGTCCGTTCCGCCGCCGTGGGAGCGCCAGTCCGCCCCGGCGCTTCCACCGATCGGAGCGGGATCCGGTGCGGCCGCCCCCGCGAGCAACGCCGGCATCGCCAGCGCCGCCGCGAAGGCGGCTGCAATGCGGCGCCGCGTTGGCATGGCGCGATGTCCGCTCGCAACTTTGCTCATGGCCTGTTCCCTTCGCCCTGCCCGTGCCCCATGCTCAATCACCCAGCTTGACGGTCATGCGCAACCAGACTTCGCGGCCGCGATCCATGAAGCAACCGACTTCGTCGACACCCGCCGGACCGCGCGCGTTGCCGCCGGTGATCTCGCCCCCCAGGATGATGCCGTTGGCGGTGTTGGAAGGCAGGCAGTTGTTTGCGGTCAGCGCATTGTTGAGGTTCTTGCCGATCGCGCTCACCTCCCAGCGATCCTTCGGACCAGTCAGGGTCAGCGAGACATCGGCCTTGACGAACTTCTCCTGGTAGAAGTCCGATCGCGAGCCGAGGTTGGCGAGAAACCGCGACGAATACTGGTTGTTGCTCGAGAATTCGAGCTTCATGTCGTTTCCGACCGGCATCTCGTAATCGAAGCCGAAGTTGACCTGCCAGTTGGGCGCACGGACCAGCGGCTCGCCGTCGAGGCCCTGCGCGACGTAGAATCCCGAGACACCGTTCACCACCACTGCCCCCGCGCCCGGATTGGCCTGGTTGGCCGCCGGGGTGAACAGCTCGTTGCACCCTTCGCTGACCATCTGCCCCCCGAAGCACGGTACGTTGTCGAGCTTCTTGAAGCGGGCATGGTTCCACTCCGCCGAGACGTGGAGGTTGAGGCCTTCGATGGCTTCGGGACGGTAGGCGGCATCGAAGTCGACACCGTAGACCTTGGCCGCGCCGGCATTGAGCGTGTGAGTGACCGGCAGGCCGCCCCCGTTCGCCTCGGTCGAACCGACCTGCAGCCCGGTGTAGCGGTAATCGTAAGCCGCCAGATTGATCAGCAGGCGCCGGTCGAGCAGCCGTGACTTGAGACCGATCTCGCCGCCTCTAACCTTCTCGTCGCCGAAGCTGTTGTCGGCGCCCGGCGCGACGATCGAGGTGATCGAGTACGAGCCCGATTTGTAACCCTGCTTGTACGATCCGAAGATCGTCAGGTCGGTGTCCGGCTTCCACGTCACGGTGAACTCGGGCGACAGATTGTGCGATGTCCGCGTCGGTTCAGCCGTGGGGATCAGCACCGGGGTTCCCGTCACCGTGTTGTAAGGCGTATCGCCGCGTTTCTCGTGGCTCCAGCGCGCACCGCCTGCCAGTTCAAGATTGGGCAGGATCGTCCAGCGGCCCTGCCCGAAGAACGAATATGCCCTGATGCTGAGGTTGTGGTCGATCGCCGCGAGCAGCGCGGGCAGCCCATAATCGATGTTCCCGACGGTGGTGACGAGGTTGCCGACCTGGCCGTCCTGATAGAACGCGCCGACGGTGAAATTGACCGGACCGTGGAAGTCCGAGTTGGCGCGCAGTTCCTGGGTGAAGTCATGCCGCTTGAAATCGTTTTCCGCGACGAACGGGGGCGCCGCATAACCGCTCTGCGTGGCGTTGAGCGCGCTTTGCGACTTCGCGTGATAATAGCCGGTGGTCGACGTCAGCGTAATCTCGGGCTGCGGCCGGTAATTCATTTCGAACGACCCGAACAGCTGATTGGTCGTGATGAACGGGACGCCGCCGTTCTTGACGTTCGGGAAAGCGGCCGGATTCATGTCGACCGCGGTCAGGTCGCGATCCTTGATGCAATTCTCCGGACCGCCGATGAACGGGATCGAGCCCGGGGGCACGATCCCGTCGGGGCATGAGGTCAGTTGCTCGACCGGCTCGATCACCTTGTCATGAACGGCGTTGATCTTCAGCCGGGCATCGAAATTGGAAGCGGGCTTGAACACCGCGGTGCCGCGGATGACGTAGCTGGTCGTATCGCCTGCCCGGCTGTGCGCGGGACCGGAGGCGCCGCTCGCCGTCAGCGGCGTCGCGAGATTGCGGTAAAAGCCGTCGCTGTGGTCGTACATCGTCGCCAGCCGCAGCCCGAGCGTATCGGTGACAGGCCCGGAGACGATCGCCTCGCCGCGCCACTCGCGCGCTTCGAACTCGCGACCGCCGCGCAAGGTCAGCTCGAACTTGTCGTTGGGATCGGCCGTCCGCAGGGAGATCACGCCGCCGGGGCTCGACTTGCCATAGAACAGCGTCTGCGGACCCTTCAGCACTTCGACCGTGCCGACGTCGAACAGACCCGAGCTATAGGCAAGCCCCTGGCTCAGCTGGAGCCCATCGAGATTGAGCGAAACCGACTGATCGACGCCTGCATCGAGCGTGCTGTTGCCCACACCCCGGATCGAGACTTGCGTCCCGATCGCCAGCACCGAAGAACCCAGCGAAAGACCGGGAACCAGCTTGGTGATGCCCTGAAGATCCTGCGTCTGCAGACGCTCCAGGGTGCCCGAGGTGATCGCGGTTTCGATCACCGGCACGTTCAGGATCGATTCCTGCCGCTTGCGCGCGGTGACGATGATGTCGGTGGAATCGAACGTTGTCGCCGGAGCGGTTACGGCCGTGTCTTTGGGTGCCGCCAGGCTCGCGTCGGCGCGCGCCGTTGCCGAAAACGCCGCGATCCCGCTCGTCAGCAGCAGAGCCGTCATCGCGCCGCGCGCCATTGGGTATTCGATCATGTCCCTCTCCCTTGAATGACCCTTTTTGGGCCTGTGATTTGAAGACCAGCCCGATTCCGAGAAATCGAAAACGGGCGGCTCGTTAGTTGGAATTTGGTCCTGTGGCGGCGCCGCGTAGGCCCGGAACGAAGCCGGTGGGCGTTGCGGTGGACGCCAACGAAAATCAGTCCTCGACTGGGAGTGCGGCAGGCTTTCGGCTGGGAGGCAGTTCGGTTTCCCATGCTTCGCGCTTGGCCTTGAGCTTGGCGACGGTCTTTTCCCAGGCCGCCTTGCCCTTGGCCATGAAGCGGATGTTCATCCAGTCGGTCGCACGAAACTCGAGCACTTCGGCGCCGTCAGGCCCGGTCTCGTACGTGTAGGGGACATCGCTGGCGACGAAGAAGCCGTCGCCGGGGCCGAGCTCTTCCTCGGTGCCGACGCGGATGCTGCCGGCGATCAGGTAATAGAGGCAATCGCCGCTGTGCGAGTGAAGCGGCAGCGGATAGCCGCTCTTGAACCACACGTGCGTCAAGCTCATGCCCGGGCGTGAATAGGCCATGCGCACCTTCTGGCCGGCCCCGCCCCCCTCGCGTTCGAACTCGCCGAGCGCTTCCAGGATCACCGGCCCGGTGCCGACCAGTTCCATCAGGTTGTGCTCGCCGTAGTCGCGATATTCGTTCGCACGAAACACTTCGAAGGGCTTGCGGTCGGGTTCGTCGGACATCTGCTGCTCCTTGGGTTCTGGTCTGATCAGGCGTTCGCTGAGGCGTCGGCGATCACCGCGATCAGGGCATCGACGCCCGCCTGTGCGACCGCCTCGTCCTCATGCAGGGCCGCGCCGCTGCCGCCGACGCCGCCCAGAGTCACGCCGTGGTGGATCACCGGCATGCCGCCCGTGGCCGGGGTCAGTTGCCGTATCGCCAGCAGCGAAGGCTGCTCGCGATCGACGAGTTCCTGAAGCATCCGGGTGGGCAGGCGCGTCTGCGCCGCGGTGCGGGCCTTGCTGATCGCCGCGTCGATCGACACCAGCATCGCACCATCGGTCCGCGCGAAGCTCAGGAGATTGCCGCCGGCATCGACCACCGCGATGCTGACCTCCACGCCCAGCGCGGCGGCGTGCGCACGAGCCCCTTCGAGCGCCGCAAGCGCACCTTCGAGAGTCAAACAGGGTATCGACCTCAGATAATTCGGCATCGCCGCTCTCCCTTCGGCATTTGCGCCGCGCGTCCTTGGAACGCCGCAACCATTCCGGTAGGCTGCCTGCCCGAGACATGACGGCCAGCACCAACATCACGCGCAAAGCGCAGCCTCACACTACGGAGCCCAGCGCCCGCCGGGGTCGGCCACCGCTCGATCCCGAGGTCCGCCGCCGGCATCTGCTGGGCGTCGCGGAGCGGCTGTTCGCGGCTGGCGGCTATTCGGACACCACGCTGGAAGCGGTCGGCAAGGCTGCGGGCATGACCAAACGCAGCATCTATGAACTGATCGGCGACAAGGGCGAGCTGTTCTGCGCGGTGTGCAACCATTCGCATGCGAACATCGGCGAGATCAGGCTCGATCTGCCGGTCTCCGACCAGAGCCTGCGCAGCAACCTGCTCGCGCTGGCGCACAAGCTCGCCGATCACGCGCTCGATGACCGGACGATCGCGATCGAGCGCACGCTCGTGGCCGAGCACATGCGGTTTCCCACGCTGATCAAGGATATCGATGCGAGCTCGCGCAACGCGCTGAACGTCAAGATCGCAGGGGTCTTTTCCGAACTGATCGGCTTCGGGATGATCGGCCAGGTCGATACGTACAAGGCGACCGAGATCTTCTTCGATCTCGTGGTCGGCAACCTCGGTTTCCGCAAGGCGCTCGGCTTCGACGAAGTTCACCCCAGCGATGCCGACGTCGAGGAGCGCGTCGACATCTTCATCGAGGGTTTTCTGCGGCGCCACGGCCTGCGGCACGCATGACGAAAGATGTCCGGAAGAGTCTCGACGCATGTTCAAGGCCAGCTACATTTGGAAACCAGCCAGTTTCAAAATGTTTGTCGCCCGAATGTCAAGCGCGATCGCCGGCTTGCCCCACGCGAACGTCCGCTCGCATTTAGACTGCCGCAAGAGCCTGGTCAGTGGCGCCGCCGCGGCCTGGGTCGACGGCATGCATCCGGCCGAGAGCCACGATCTGCTCCAGCGGCTGACGCTTTACGCGACGCAGGAGAAGTACGTGTATCGCCACAAGTGGCAGCTCGGCGACCTCGCGATCTGGGACAACACCGGGGCGATGCACCGCGTGCTGGCGTTCGATCTGGCGAGCAGACGCGAATATTACCGGGCCACGCTTAACGGCGAAGAGCCGATTACCGCGGTGGCCAGGGATCTCGCGCTTCAGGCCTGAGATACCAAAACGAGGGAGACGATGATGACAGGACGGCTGGCGGGAAAGCGTGCGCTGATTACCGGCGCGGGCGGCCTGATGGGGGCCGACGTCGCGCGGGCCTTCGCAGACGAAGGCGCCGATCTGGTGCTCACCACGCGCACCGCCGCGAAGCTCGCGCCGCTGGCCGAGGAACTGCGCGCGAAAGGCATCGCGGTCGCCACCGTCAGCGCCGATTTCACCCTCGATGCAGACATCGACAGACTGGCCGAGACGTCGTGGAATGCGTTCGGCGGCATCGACGTCGTGCTGCTGTCGAGCCAGCCGGCGGAGCCCAACCAGGGCGCATTGCTCGACCTCGATTACCAGACCTTGTGGGAACAGCAGCAGGCGATCGCCTGGGGCCCGTTCCGCCTGCTTCGCACCCTCGCGCCGCGCATGATCGACGCGGGCATCGAAGCCAGCATCATCACCGTGACCTCCTCGACCGGGTTCGAGCAGCCGGTGCAGGGCTACGGCGCATACGGCATCGCCAAGGGCACGCTGTGGATCATGACGCGGCAGATGGCGATGGAGTGGGGCAAATACGGCATCCGCTGCAACGCGTTCCAGCCGGGCCACATCGCCACCGGTGACGATGCGCAGGCCGCCGCGTTCGAGGCCGCGCTTCACGGCAACGGCTGGATGCCGCGCACCTCGCTGCAGCGGGTGGGGCGCAATTCCGAGTGCATGGGTGCGCTGATCTACCTCGCCTCGGATGACTCCAGCTACACTTCGGGCCAGCGCCTGATCGTCAACGGCGGCCGGTTCTGAAGCCGGCCGCCGTGCTGGTGGGGCGCCGACGTCGCGTCAGAAGTCGACCTCGACGTTGAACCCGTATCTGCGCGGCGGCGCGGCGCGCCCGCCCTGACCGATGATCGTCACCATCTCCCCCTTGCAGAACTGGTTGCCGACGTACCTGATCCACGGCTCGATCCCCCACCGCTTGTTCCGATCCTATTCGATCGAGGGTCCTGGTCAGGCGAACCGGTTGGTGAGCTCTTAACACCCGATAGGTATCGTATTGTCCGTTGAAGGTGCTCCCGCAATAACAGGACTGCGATCGTTGCTGACACAAGCGCGCGAGGTCGAGGCCGGTGAGCACACGCCGCTCGAGCGCCTTTTACCAGCGGGGAGCCCGGGGCGCTGAAGACCGGGAACAGGGCGATCACTGCCGCGCGCGGAAAGTCACGCCGATCGTGCGGGGGTCGCTTGGCGTGGCGAGGATCAAACCGGAGTTGCCCGCCTGGATCGTCACGTTCTGGATGTAATCACGGTTGAACAGATTGCGGGCGAACACGGCGATCTCCCAGCCCTTTTCGCTGCGATAGCCGATGCTGCCGTTGACCACCGTGTAGCTGCCGATCGTGGTGTAGATCGAGCCTGTGGGATCGCCGAACTGCTTGCTGCGATAGTTGGCGTCCGCGTGTGCGAACAGGCTGCCGCGAAGCGGCTCAACCGGCAGGTTGTAGTCGCCCCCTACCGTCGCCGACCATTTCGGCAAGCCGGGCAAGCCCACGCCGCTGAGATCGCACGGCGCCGCGACATTGCCGATGCGCTCGATCGGACATGGGCCGTTGGGATAGCTGACATACTTGCCATCGGCGTAGGCAACCGACGCGCGCAGAGACAGATCACGCATGACCGCAGCGTTCGCCTCCGCCTCGAAGCCTTTGACCGTCACCTTGGGGATGTTCGCAAGATAGGTGCGAAGCGCCGCCGCGGCGCGGGTGTCACTGACGTTGGTCTGAAAATCGGTGACGCGGGTGTAGAAGCCGTCGATGTTGAAAGTGAGCCGATTGTCGAACAGCCGGGTTTTGAGACCCACTTCGAAGGCGGTGTTCTTTTCGGGCCGCACCACCGCAGTGCCGAGCGCCGGGAGGTTCTGGTCGTTCAGCGCCAGGCCCGACATGTTGATGCCGCCCGACTTCTCGCCGCGCGCGAAGCTTGCATAGGCGAGGACATTGTCGGTCGCCTGCCATGCGATATTGGCTCGGCCGGTCAAAGCGCCGTCGTTGACCTCGGCGGCATAGCTCTGGCCGCGAAGGATCGACAGCCGCGCGCTGATCAGCGCGGCGTTGGTGGTCGCCGGACCGCCGAACACGAACGTGTTGTACGTGCCGGTCTTGTGCTCGTACGTATAGCGCAGGCCGCCGGTCACGGTGATGCGCGCGACTGGACGCCAGTTGACCTCACCGAACGCGGCGTAGCTGTTCGACTGGAAATCGGTGCGGCCATCGGTACCATAGCCGTCGAGCAG
Organism: Actinobacteria bacterium 21-64-8; assembly: GCA_903970225.1. Lineage (GTDB taxonomy): Bacteria > Pseudomonadota > Alphaproteobacteria > Sphingomonadales > Sphingomonadaceae > Novosphingobium. The sequence continues at coordinate 9,931 of CAJCHR010000408.1, forward strand.
GTTCGCCGGAACCGGCGTGGCGTTCGTGCCGGTGGTTGCGCCGATCAGGTAATAGGCCGCATCCGGGCCGTAGATCGAGATGGGCCGCCCGATCACCCGCTGGCGGAAGAAGTAGAGTCCGCCGACATAGCTGAGCGGTCCTGCGCCGTTGGAGGCGAGCCGCAATTCCTGGCTGTATTGATCCTGGCGTGAGGGGATGTGCTGTTCGGTCTGTATCGGGAGCCCGGTGTAATCGCGATCGTTCGCCGCATCCCAGTTCCAGAACCGCCACGCGGTGACCGAAGTCAGTGTAGCGCCGCCAAGCTTCCAGTCGGCTATCGCCGAAACGCCGCCTTCGTTGGTATCGACGTTCAGCCGCGCATCGATATCCGTCAGTCGGTCGAACGGATTCGTGCTTGGCGGGCTGTAGCCGAAGTGCGCGGCAAGTGCCGGGTATTGGCGCGCGAGCGTTCGCAGGCTCGCAGGCCGCACGGCCACACGGTAATAAACCTGGGTGCAGCACGCGGCCTGGATGTTGGTGAAGTCGGCGCTGAGCTTGAGTTCGAAATCCGCCGAGGGTCTGAAGAGCAACTGGCCGCGCACCGCCTGGTTGCCGATCTGGTTTTCGTCCTCGCCGGTGCGGACATTGTCGATCACCCCGTCCCGGCGGGTGACGACGCCCGAAATGCGATAGGCAATCGTGTCGCCGACCAGCGCGCCCGAAGCTGCGGCCTTGGCCTGGACGAAATTGAAGCTGCCAACCGAGATTTCCTCGGTCGCCTCGGGCGTGAACGTGGGCGCACGCGTGGTGATGTTGATCGCGCCGGCGGTGCTGTTCTTGCCGAACAGCGTACCCTGGGGACCGCGCAGAACTTCGATCTGGCTGATATCGCTGAAGTCGAACGCGGCTGTTGCCGGGCGCGCGTGATAAACCTGATCGACATAGAAGCCGACACCCGGCTCAAGCCCGTCATTGGCCTGGCTGACCGCGACCACGCTGCTGCCCAGGCCGCGGATGGTGAACGAGGTGTTTCGCGGGTTGGCCGAGCTGTAGTTGAGCGACGGAACGAGCTGCGACAACTGCTGCGTGTTGACGGTGTAGGACCGGTCGAGCAGCGCGCCGCCGACCACCGATAGCGACCCGGGAATGCGCTGGGCATCCTCCGCCCGGCGCCGCGCGGTGACGATGATGTCGGGCAGACTTGCGGGGTCATGATCGGCGGCATCGGCGGCCGTTGCGATTGCCGAGGTGCCGGCTTGTGCCGTCTCGGCGCCGGCCATGTCCGGATGCAGCACCAACGCGCCCGATGCCAACAGTCCTCTAAGTACCTTCATGCCATCCCCCATTGCGTCGCGCTCCCCGGTGCGCGATTCGATATATTCGGCCGTATATAGCGTTTTGCGATCGGGAAAGGGCTGCGGCGCCTGATTGTGAAAAACGTCAACGCGCGGTGAGCGACTTCGCCGGCAAGGGGGTGTCACGGATCATGTCGGTCAGCTGCCGGTACGCATCGCTGCGGATGATCGCGGCGCTCTCCGCTTCGAGTTCGCGGAATGCGCCGAGCACTGCGCGCCCCGTGTCGCTGAGGCGCGCGCCGCGATCACTGCTCCCGCCGGCCTGGGTCTCGACCAGCCGCTCCTGGAAGCAGCGGTTCATCTCGTCGACCAGCAGCCAGATGCGGCGATAGCTCATGCCGATCGATCGCCCGGCCGCCGAGATCGAACCCTCGCGTTCGATCGCCGCGAGGACCTCGGCCTTGCCCGGACCGATCGCGAACGTCTCGCCGCAGACGAGCTGCAGCTTCAGCTTGAGCGCGCCGACCCGCATCCTAGTCGGCCAGACCATCGTGACCGAAAACAACCGTGCCGAGCGGGCGATTGCGCTTGCTGAGGTTCATGCCTGTTCCTGGAAGAGAGCCAGTGATGGCACATTGTGGCATCCTGCAGACGGGAAGCAACCAACTCCGTCCTGTGTCCATCACTGCGACGATCCGCAGTGTCATTTGCCCTCCACAGGCGCAAAAACCAGCAGCTTGAGCGTGCCCGGCCTTGGCTTTGGTCGGCCGCCAGGGGCGGCGCCGGGGTCGGTATCGGCGGCGGCCACGAACAGGCGGCCAGACATTGGATCGACCGCCATGGTGCGGCCGCTGATTTGGGTCTTGATCGTCTGCAGAGCCGCGTATCGATCGGATGAGGTTTGCTGGTAGACGGTGATCGTGCCGTCGAGGCCGTTTGCGCTGAACACGCGCTTTCTGACCGGATCGAACGCGACGGCATCGTTGCCGCGCCCGATCGGCAAAGTCGTCACCACGCGGCCGGTTTGGGCGTCGAGCACCGGCATCACCGCGTTCGCGCAGCCGAGAAACAAGCGTTGCCCGGCTTTGTCGAGTGCGAGGCCATGCGGCCTGGTGCAGCCCGGAGCCGGCCAATGCGCGGTCACTGTGTTGGTCCTGGCGTCCACCCGGACGATGTCCGCGTTCGCCGCGCCAGCCACGAAAACGGTCCCGGCACCGTCGCCGACCGGATACTCGAGCTTTTCGCCGACCGCTATCGTCGCGATCGCGGCATCGCTGACGGGATCGATGACCGTCAGCGTCCCGGTGTCGCCATTGGCGACGAAGACGTGACCGTTGGCCGTGTCGATCGCGATGCCGTCGGCGTCAGCGGCCGCGGAGATGGACTTGCCGACCTTCAGCGTTTTGAGGTCATAGGTGACCGCGGTCCCGGCGGCGCCGTCGTCGGTGAAGCCCTGCCCGGTGGTGACCGAGATGGCGGTGCCATGGGTGCCTCCCGCAATACCCCCGACCTGGCCCACGATAGCGCCGCTCGCGGCATCGACCACGGTGACACGATCGCCATGAGCGACGTAGACGCGGTCCGTGTCCTTATCGAAGACGACGTAGTCCCAGCGGTCGGGCGCGCCGAGGGTCACGGTCTTGACCAGCGTGTAGGCGGGTGCTGCCAGCACCGGTGTCGCGACGAGCCACGAGGCGAGTACGCAGGCGAGTGCGATCGATTTCACGGGATCAGATTCCTTCGGGTTCGGCAGGTGTTGGCGCAGGCGCATTCCGATCGGCGCGAGCTACGAGGATCGGCATCGCGAGCAGGACGAGCGGGTACTGAAGCAGCAGCCCGGCGATGATCGCGATCGCCAGCGGCTGCTGGATGCCCGAACCGTGTCCGATCGCGAGAGCGAGCGGCAGCAGCGTGAGGATCGCGGCGAGCGTGGTCATCGTGATCGGCCGCAGGCGGTTGCGGCTCGCCTCACGCGCGGCCTGTGCGGCGGGCATCTCGCGGCTCAGCTCGGCGTATTCGGAAACGTAGAAGATCGCCATCTCGGTGCCGATGCCGATGATCATCGTCATGCCCATCAGCGCGGTGATGTTGAGCTCGACCCCGGTCAGCCACAGACCGGTGAACACCGCCGTCGCGGAAAGCAGCGAGCAGCCGATAATGATCAGCGGCGTCGCGAAGCGGCGATAGAGCACCAGCAGCAGCACGAACTCGGCCACAAGAGCGGCGAGGAATACCCTGGTGAGGCCAGCGAAGGCGATCTGCTGCTGTTGATACAATCCGCCGAGTTCATAGCGCACGCCGGGGGCGAGCACGCCGGGCTGGTCGAGCGCCCTGGTCACGTCCGCCACCGCCGAGCCTATCCCGCGCCCCTCGATGCGGCCGGTGACCGCGACCATCGGCTCGAGGTTCTCACGCGCGATCTGCGGCTGGCCGGTGACGGTGCCGATCGTCGCCACCCGCTCGAGCGTGACGACGTGTCCGTCGGCCGCGCGGATCGGGAGGTGGGCGACTTCGTCCTGCGTGATCGTGGTCGCGTTGGGCAGGCGCACTCGCACGTCGACCACCTTGTCCGCCTGAGGCAGCGAGGTCGCGACCTGGCCGGTCAGCGCATCGCTCAGCGCGTTCTGCACGTCCGCCGGGGCGACGCCCTCGAACGCGGCGCGGATCGGATCGATACGCACGTCGAGCGCATCGCCCGCGAGCTGTAGCCCGCTTTTCACCTCGACCACCCCGGCGATCCTGCCGATCAGCGCGGCGACTTTCTCGGCCTGCGCCGCCAATGGCGCGGGATCGGCGGAATAGAGCTTGACCTCGATCGGCTGCGGCACGGCGGTCAGGTCGCCGATCAGGTCTTCCATCAACTGCGCGAGCTCGATCTCGACGCCGGGCACCTTGGCGTTCACCGCCGCCAGCGTGTCGGACATGACCTTCTCGGTGGGCCTGGCATGATCGGCCCTGAGCCGCACGAAATAGTCGCCGTGATAGCTCTGGCCGAGATCGCCGCCGAGCCCGGTACCGAGCCGGCGCGAAAAGGTCTCGACGTCAGGGTTCGCGTGCAGGATCGCATCGACTTGCGCCATCTCGCGGCTGGTCTCGATCAGCGAGGTGCCGGGCCTGGTATAGTAATCCATCACGAAGCCGCTCTCGTCGACCCTGGGCATGAACCCGGTCGGCACCTTGGTGTAGGCGACCCAGCCCAGGACGAGCAGCGGCACCGCGATAACCGCAAGCAGCCAGGGCCGCGCGCCGAGACCGTCCAGCAGCGCATCGTGGCGGCGGTTGAGCCAGCCGTCGTTCCCTGCGCCAGGATCGTGCCACTCGGCGAAATCAACGAGGCGCCGCGCAAGCAACGGCACTACGAACGCGGTCATTGCCCAGCTGATCACCAGCGCCGCGGCCATCGTCACCGACAGCGCCTTGGAGAACGCGCCGGTGACGCCGGTGAGGAACGAGAGCGGCACGAACACGAGCAGCGTCGCGAGGCTCGATCCGGTGAGCGGCGCCATGAACTCGCGCGCGGCGGGCAGAACCGCATCGGCCCCTATCTTCGCGGCGCGGCGGGCGATATGCTCGACCATCACGATCACGTCGTCGATCAGCAGGCCGACCGCAGCGGCGATGCCGCCGAGCGTCATGATGTTGAAGCTCATCCCCAGCAGGCTCAGCACCAGCACCGTCGTGCCCAGCGTCGCCGGTACGACGATCACCGCGATCAGCGTGACGCGTACGCTCCTGAGAAACGCGAACAGCACGATCGCGGCGAGCACCAGCCCGATCAGCACCGCATCGCGAACACTCGCCACCGATTGCGTGACGAGCTGGCTCTGGTCGTACCAGCATATCAGCTTCACGCCCGGCGGCAGCTTGAGCGCGGTGAGCCTGGCGGCGACGGTGTGTGCCACCTGGACGGCGTTGCCGTCGGGCTGCTCATAAATGTTGAGCAGGACCGCGGGCTTGCCGTCCTCGACGATGCGCTGCCAGACCGGCACCACGCCTTGCTGGACGGTCGCGACGTCGCGCACGCGCACGACGCCCTGTGGCGCCGCCTTGACGATGATCTCGCCGACTTTGGCGGCATTGGTGACGCTCTGGTCGGCGAGCACCAGTGACAGGCGTCCGCGATCCTGAACCTGCCCGACCGCGCTTAGCACATTGGCGTTGCGGATCGCGGCGGCGACATCGCCCATCGCGAGGCCGAAGCCCGCGAGACGCCGCGGATCGGCGAGCACTTCGACTTCGGCGGTGTCGCCGCCCTGCACATCGACCCGCGAAAGGCCCGGGATCGCAGAGAGCAGCGGCGTGATCTGGTACCGTGCGAAATCGCGCAGCGCGACCGGCTCGGGGTGGTCCGCAACGAGCGCGTAGGAGATGATCGGGAAGACCGTCGGGTCCATCCGCCGCACGTCGTAAGCGGTGCCCGCGGGCAGCGTCGGCAGCGCGCGCGCGATCGCGGCCTCGACCAGCAGCGTCTCGGACACCATGTCGCGGCCCCAGCCGAAATCGATCGAGATCTGCGCCGATCCCCGCGTGGTTTCCGAGCGCACGTCCTGCACGCCCGGAATGGTGCGCAGCACCTCCTCGACCGGCCGGGTGACCAGCATCGCGGTCTGGTCGGCAGGACGGCTGCCCGCGTCGAGATCGACCACGACTCGCGGGAACGAGACTTGCGGAAACAGGCCGATCGGAAGCGACAACGCGGCGATGATGCCGGCGAGCGCCAGGGCCAGCGCCACCGCCAGAACCGCGCGGCTCTGGTTCTCGATCAGCGACGTGAAACGCACGTCAGCGCGCGCGGACGGCGCCGCCGTCCTCGATCTGGTACGCGCCCTCGACGATCACCGGCAGTCGGCCGTCGAGCAGTCCTTCGACGACATCGTTCGGCGCGCCGCCCTGCAGCAGCTTCACCGACACGGCCCTGGCCCTGGCACCCGAGACCTGGAACACCCGATAGTCCTGATCAACGGTGACGACGCTGGCGTGAGGTACCAGCCAGCCGGTCGTTTCGCCGGCCGCAAGCTCCACCCTGAGCGCTTCGCCGGTCAGGATCGCGCCCGCAGGAAAGCCGATGTCGACATCGACGAGGTGTGTGGCCGGGTTGAGTTGCCCGTCGATGCGGATGGCGCGGCCGATCAGCGGATCGCCGCCGCTGAGCCGCGTCAGCCGGGCGGCGGAACCGGGAGGAACGTGCGCGCGCTCGGCCGGATCTATGCCGACCGTGACGACGATCGCGCCTTGACGGGCGATCGTCGCCAGCGGTGCACCGGGCTGGGTGCGGTCGCCGATCGCGATGGGTATGGCGGTGACGACGCCGTCGAACGGCGCGCGCAGGGTCTGCACGGGTTGCCCCGCACCTTCGCGGCGCTGCGCGGTGAGCGCGGCCTGCGCGTCCGCGACGGCTTTCTCGGCCTGCGCGAGTTGATCGCGCGTGGCGAGCTGCTGCGCCAGCAGTTGCCGCGCGGTGTCGCGCTGCTTGATCGCGGCCGTCAGCGTGGTGCTGGCGGACTCGAAACCGGACAATGCGGAGGGTGCCACCGCGAACGTGACGATCGGCTGACCTGCCCGCACCATGGCGCCCGGGGTCACCAGCAACGCAGCGACCTGACCCGGCTGGTTGACGCTCAGCGTGACCGTGCCGTTGCTGGACGGGGTCGCGCTGCCATAGCCGGTGATCCAGCGCGTGACGCTGCCCCGGTGGGGGACGGCTCTGGTGATCGCGACGCTGCCTTCGGCCTGCTGATCAGTCGACGCCGATCCGCAGCCGGCCAGCGCAAGCAGCAGGGCGAGAGGAACGATCCGCCTCATCGCGCGGCGTCCTGCATCGGCAGCGTGTCGACTTGCGGCAGTCCGGCGCCGGCGAGGGTCAGCAGCGCGACCTGCTTGTCCATCAGCGTGAGTTGCAACGTCATCACGTCCAGTTCCTTGGCATAGCGGGTGGCGATGAGATCGACGTAAGCCGCCTCGTCGATCGCCGAGCTTTGCCGCGCCGCTTGCGCGCGCTGTGCCGCGAGCCGGGCCTGCGGCAATCCCTCGCGCGCCAGCGCGAGTTGGCGGGTGAGTTGCTCCATCTCGGCGAGCACTGCGCCGACCTCACCGGTCGTCGCCGCGAGACGTGCCGCATATTCGGCGCGCAGCTGTTCACGCGTAGAGCGGGCAATCGCGATGTTGCCCTGGCCCCGATCGAAGATCGGCAAGCCTATCGTCGCCTGCGGGCCGAAGTTGATCACCTTGCCCGAATCTCTGGTGCCCGAGGCGCCGAGCACCAGATCCGGGAATTGCGTCAGGATCGCCTGGCGCAGCGCCTCGTCCTGCGCGGCATAACCAAGCCGCAGCGCGAGCAGATCGGGGCGCCGGTCGGGAAGACTCGTCAGGCTTGCGCGGATCGCCGCCGGATCGAACGGGGGCAGCGCGGCGTCACCCGTCAGGGGGATCGGTGCGTCCGGTGCGAGGCCGAGCAGCGCGCACAGCTGGTGGCGCAGCTGCAGTTCGCGCTGATCGATGCCCTGGAGGGTGGTCAACGCCGCCTGCCTGGCGGCGCGTGTCGGCGCCACGATGATCAGCGTGGTATCGCCCGCGGCCAGCGCCCTGTCGGTCGCCGCGGAGCGCGCAGAAAGGATCGCCAAGGCTTCGGCAGCGATCGGTTGCTGCCGGCGGATCGCGATCAGGTCGACGGCCAGCTGGCGCGCCTGCCCCGCGACTTGCCACTCCTGCCAGAGCATATCCGCGGCGACCCGGCCGACCGCGTCGCGTTCCCCGCGCCTCTTCGACCGGTACGTCACCAGCGACTTGATGTCCTGCGACAAGCCCGCGCTCCACGCCGGCACCTCGCCGACCCCGGAGATCAGCGGCAGGAAGGCGCCGGTGAGCGAGGGATTGGGCAGGATACCGCTCTGCAGCAGCTGCGCCTGCGCGACGCCCCGCTTCGCCCGAGCCGCGCGCAGGTCCGCATTGTCGGCCAGCGCAACGCGGACGACATCCTCCACACGCAACGGTCCGCTTGCCCGCACCGCCGGCGCGAGCGCAGCCCTCACCGCGAGCGGCGCGGATGTGTAGTGCTGGCAGGCACCGAGCAGCAGCAACGCGCCGATCGCGCACCGCCGTCTCATCGCTCGAACGCGATCGTGACGGAAAGGCCCGGCGCGTTGTCCTCGATCCTCAGACGCGCGCGGTGGACGCGCGCGATGGCGGCAACGAGGCTGAGACCCAGTCCGTGGCCGGGACGCATGCGGCTGGCCTCGAGTCTGACGAAGCGCTGTGTGATGCGGCTGCGGTCCCGCAGCGGCACGCCGGGGCCATCGTCCGCAACGGTCAGCTGCACCCGGCCCGCCTCCTCGTGAAGCGACAGCCGGATCTCGCTCCACTCCGGCGTGTGCGTCTGCGCATTCTCGAGCAGGTTCACCACTGCCTGCGCGAGCAGTTCGCGGTCGCCCAGGATCGGCGCGATCCGCTCGACCTCACAGACGAAGATCCGGCGACGATCCTCGATCGCGGGCGCGTAGCTCTCGCAAAGATCGGTGACGATCTCGGTCAGGTCCACGGGGGTGAACGAAGCGGCGAGCCGACCCGATTCAATCTCCGACAGCCGCAGGATCGCCGTGAACAGCGCCAGCAACTCGTCGGCCTGCGCGATCGCGCGTTCCAGCGTCGTCGGCCCATCCGCGCTCTGAACCCCCGCCTCGAGCTGGTTGCGCAGATGGGTCAGCGGCGTGCGCAAGTCGTGCGCGATCTCGCTGGAGACCTGGCGCAAATTCTCGAGCAGGGCGCCGATCCGGTCGAGCATCGCGTTCAGCACGCCCGACAATCGGTCGAACTCATCGTCGCGTGGGCTGATCGCTATGCGCTGATCGAGCTCGCCTGCCATGATCGCTTCGGCGGCGAGGCTGATCGCGGACAGCCGGCGACGCAGATAGGCGCCCAGAAATGCTGCGCCGACCACGCCGATCGCCGCGACCGCCAGGCAAGCGGCTCCGAGCAAGGACAGGATCAGGTGATCATTGTCCTCCAGCGCATCCCAGTCCGCAGCGACGACCAGCCGCTCGCCGTGCTCGAGCGTCGTCGCCAGCACTCGCTCCTGATCCTCGTCACCATCGGTGCCGCGGATGGTCAGCGTGCGCAAGCCGGCCTCGGGCCGGCCACCCAGGTAGTTGCCCGCGAGGCGCCGGCCATCGGCGGCGTACAACGCGTATCGCAGATCGCTGGTGCCGCTGGACGCATCGCGGCGGGCGATGAGGTCGCGCAGTTCACGCACGCCATAGCGGCGATAGTCATCGACCAGTGCGCTCGTCTCCAGTGCGATGCGATCATCGAACTGCTGCCGCAACCCTCCGTGCGCCGCCCAGTAGACGCCGAAACCGAGCGCCAGCGTCGCCGCCGCGTATGCGAGCGAGGACACTGCGGCGATCCGATAAGCGGCGCTACGGATCATTGCGGTCCATGATGCGCAGCCGGTATCCGGCACCACGCACCGTCTCGATCACCTCGATCACGCCGCCTGCAGTCAGTTTGGAACGCAGGCGGCTCATGTGAGTCTCGACGATGTTGGTCTGCGGGTCGAAGTGGAAGTTCCACACTCTCTCGAGCAGCATCGTGCGCGTGACGATCCGCCCGGCATCGCGCATCAGCTCCTCCAGCAGGCGCATCTCGCGCGGCTGGAGCGCGATGACCTTGTCGCCGAAGCGGAGCTCGCGGTGGATCAGGTCCATCGTCAGCGGCCCGGCGACCAGCTTGACCGCGGCGCCGTCACCCGAGCGGCGGCGCAGGATCGCGGACAGCCGTGCGAGCAGCTCGGTCAGCGCGAAGGGCTTGATCAGGTAGTCGTCCGCGCCGGCTTCCAGCCCATCGACCCGGTCCGCGATCTGGCCCAGCGCTGTCAGGATCAGGATCGGCGTATCGACTCCTACGGCGCGCGCGCGGCGCAGCACTTCGAGCCCCTCGAGATGGGGCAGCATGCGATCGAGGACCGCGATGTCGTACTCTCCCCGCTGGAGCCGGGCGAGCGCCTCGCGCCCGTCTCCCACACGATCGACCTGGTGATCACGCGCGATCAGCCCATCGGCGATGAAGGCCGCGGTCTGCTCGTCATCTTCTGCGATCAATACGTGCATCGCGGGTCCCTGTTCGACGACAGGCGAACGGTGCCCAGCCTAGGCGAGCCACCAGAGACGCGCTCCATACATCTTCCCAATGTCACGCCGAGTACAAAGTCAGCATCGTCTGCACGCTCAGCGGCGCGATACCGATCGCGAATGACCTATCGGACATGCAGGCGATTCATGGTCGATGAGAACCCCGAAAGACGCCTTCTATACAAACCCCCAATGTCATGCGGTTGCACTAAAACCGTCATTAAACACTCCTAACGCGCCTCCCACAGTCAGGGAGTTCTAGCCAATGTTTCGGAAATCTGCGCGTCGTTCGCTGCTTGCGGCCGGCGTCTCGGCATGTGCGCTGCTTGCAGCTCCAGCGTTCGCGGACGATGCGCCCGCGAAGACCGCTGCGCCCGCGGATAACGGAATTGCCGAAGGCTCGGACATCGTCGTCACCGGCACCGCGGTCAACGAAATCGCGCCGACCACCGCCTCGCTCGAGGCGCGTCAGCCGCAATCGATCGTCAGCCGTTCGCTGATCGAAGATTCCCTGCCCGCCACCGCCGACTTCGACCAGATCGCCTTGATCACACCCTCGGTCAGCAACAGCGGCGGCAACAACGGCATCGGCCTGTCCGAATCCAAGGCGCAGATCCGCGGCTTCCAGGACGGCGAGTACAACATCACCTACGACGGCGTGCCGTTCGGCGACACCAACGACCCGACGCACCACTCGACCACGTTCTTCCCCTCTAACACGATCGAGACGCTGGTCGTCGATCGCGGCCCCGGCAACGCCAGCCAGCTCGGCCAGGCGACGTTCGGCGGCAACATCAACATGTTCAGCCGCGTCGCGCGCGACGATTTCGGCGGCCAGCTCAAGGCGAGCTACGGCTCGTTCGACACCTACCTCGGACGCGCGCTGCTCAACACCGGCGAGATTGGCCAGACCGGGATCAAGGGTGTGTTCACCGGCCAGTACGCGCACACCAATGGCGCGCTCAGCCACGAGAAGTATCAGAACTACAACATCTTCGGGAAGGTCGAGGTGCCGATCTCACCCGACGTCAAGCTGACGTTGCTCGGCACGTACAACAAGAACAAGTTCAACCAGCCCGACAAGGATGGATCGACGCTGTACCAGCAATCGCTGTACGGCAAATACTTCAGCCTCAACACCGATCCGACGACGCCGCAATATTACGGCTACAACCACACCACCAAGACGACCGACTTCGAGATCGCAACGCTCGAGGCGGAGTTCGCGCCGGGTGCGAAGTTTACGAACCAGGCTTATACGTACGCCTACGACAACGAAACGCTGTCCGCGCTCGACGTCACCGGCGCGACGAAGAACACCACCACCGATGTGAACGGAAAGACGCTCAAAGGTGACATTCCGGGCTACACCAAGACCAACAAGTACCGCGTCTACGGCGACATCATGAAGGCGAAGCTGCCTCTAACCGACTGGGCGGCACTGACCGTCGGTGCGTGGATCGAGTGGAGCCACACCTTCCGCCAGCAGACCGACGTCGACCTCACCACGGGCGCGTTCAACTATGTCGAGAAGTTGCTGAAACTCCCTCATGGCGGCCTCTATCCAACCGCGCAGACGCCGCAATACGTCAAGTTTAACCAGAACAGCTCGATCGCGCATGGCGAGGAGTTCGTCGAACTCGAACTGAAGCCGTTGCCGGGCCTGACGATCACGCCCGGCTTCAAGCACGTCGAGTTCACGCGCCGGATCGATGCGCAGTACAACCAGACGACGCGCTTCGCGCAGCGCTTGAGCAACACCTATCAGGCCAACCTGCCTTACGCGCAGGCGAACTGGATGCTGCTGCCCAGCCTCAGCGCGTACTTCGAATACGCGCAGGGCTTCCTCGCCCCCTCGCTGACCACGCTTTATGTCGCCAATCCGGCTCTGTCGTCGGTGGTTCCGGAGCGCTCGCGCAATTACCAGACCGGTGTGGTCTACCACGGATCGAAGCTCTCGCTCGACGCCGACGTCTACAAGATCGACTTCACCAACAAGGTCATCGCCTCGACCATCACCGATCCCAGCAGCCCCAATGCCGGCCAGGCGATCTACGAGAACATCGGCGGCGCGACATACAAGGGCGTCGAAGGCCAGATCGCCTATGCGATCACGAAAGACGTCGCCGTGTTCGCCAACGGGTCGATCAACTACGCCAGGGACACCACGTACCACAAGCAGATCGCCAACGCGCCCAAGAGCACCGCGGCAGCGGGCGTGATCGTCAAGCACGGACCGTTCAAGTTCTCGGTGATCGACAAGTACACCGGCCCGCAATACCAGGAGCAGTATACGCCGGCGGTTGGA
>CAJCHR010000409.1 GCA_903970225.1 Actinobacteria bacterium 21-64-8
CGCAATAAGCATCCTAACCGATGAAGCAAAAGCCGGGCGGGTCACACCGCCCGGCTTTTTCGTGTCCGTCGTCAGTCGGCGAAGGGATCGCGGACGAGGATCGTGTCCTCCCGCTCCGGGCTGGTCGAGACCAGCGCCACCGGCGTCTCGATCAGTTCCTGCACGCGGCTGATGTACTTGATCGCCTGCGCCGGAAGATCGGCCCAGCTGCGCGCGCCCGCGGTGGTGCCGGCCCAGCCGTCCATCTCCTCGTAGATCGGCTCGACGTCGGCCTGGTCCGCGGCATGCGCGGGGAAGTAGTCGAGGATCTTGCCGCGCAGGCGGTAGCCGGTGCAGATCCGCACGGTCTCGAACCCGTCGAGCACGTCGACCTTGGTCAGCGCGATGCCGGTCACGCCCGAGATCGCGCAGGCCTGGCGCACCAGCACCGCATCGAACCAGCCGCAGCGGCGCTTGCGGCCGGTGACCGTGCCGAACTCGTGCCCGCGCTGGCCAAGCCGCTCGCCGGTCTCATCCTGCAGTTCGGTCGGGAACGGTCCCGCACCGACGCGCGTGGTATAGGCCTTGACGATGCCGAGCACGAAGCCCGTCGCGTTGGGGCCAAGGCCCGAGCCGGCGGACGCGGTGCCGCTGACGGTGTTCGAGCTGGTGACGAACGGATACGTGCCGTGATCGACGTCGAGGAGCACGCCTTGCGCGCCCTCGAACAGGATCCGCGCACCGGCCTTGCGCACTTTCTTGAGGCGCTTCCACACCGGCTGCGCGAAACGCAGCACCGATGGCGCGATCTCTCGCAGCGCATCGAGCAGCGCGGCGCGATCGACCGGCAGCTGGCCGAAGCCCGCGCGCAGCGCGTCATGGTGCGCGCAGAGCCGGTCGAGCTGCGGTTCCAGCGTATCTAGGTGCGCGAGGTCGCACACGCGGATTGCGCGGCGGCCGACCTTGTCTTCATAGGCCGGACCGATGCCGCGCCCGGTGGTGCCGATCTTGCCCGCGCCCGCCGCGTTCTCGCGCATCACGTCGAGCTCGCCGTGGATCGGCAGGATCAGCGCGCAGTTGTCGGCAATCGCGAAGTTCTCTTCGTCGATCGCGACGCCCTGCCCTTCGAGCTTGGCGATCTCGCTCTTCAGCGCCCAGGGGTCGAGCACCACGCCGTTACCGATGATCGAGAGCGTGCCGCGCACGATGCCCGAAGGCAGCAGGCTGAGCTTGTAGACCTCGTTGCCGACGACGAGGGTATGGCCGGCGTTATGGCCGCCCTGGAAGCGCACCACCGCGTCGGCGCGGCTCGCGAGCCAATCAACGATCTTGCCCTTGCCCTCATCGCCCCACTGGGCGCCAATTACCGTGACATTGGCCAAAACTGCGAGCCTTCCGAAGCTATCCGAGCAAACCGTCGCGCCCTAGGCGAAGCATGGGGGCGGAGCAAGGTGCGAGGCGGCTATTGCGGGATCAGAGCCGTGAGCGCGATCCGACGATAGATCGCTGCCAGCGCATCAAGATCGGCGAGCGCCACCGCCTCGTCCCGCTTGTGCATCGTCGCATTGCACAGGCCGAACTCGATCACCGGACACAGCGCCTTGAGGAACCGCGCGTCGGAGGTGCCGCCCGTGGTCGAAAGCTCGGGTGCGATGCCGGTCTCGGCCTCGACCGCCGCCGCGACCAGCGCGGAGAATGGGCCCGGCTCGGTCAAGAACGCCTCGCCCGAGATCGTCGCGTGCGAGGTGCCGCCATGACGATGCGCGATCTCGGCGACGCGCGCCGCGAGGCCCTGTCCGGTATGCAAGTCATTGAAGCGGATCGAGATGCGCGCCCTGGCCCGCGAGGGAATCACGTTCGCCGCCGGATTGCCGATAGCGATCTCGGTGATCTCCAGGTTCGAGGCCTGGAACCAGTCGGTGCCATGGTCGAGCACCAGCGCGTCCAGTTCCGCGAGCAGCGCGATCATCCTGGGCGCCGGATTATCAGCAAGGTGCGGATAGGCGACGTGACCCTCGCGGCCTTCCACGGTCAGCCAGATGTTGACAGACCCGCGCCGCCCGATCTTGGCGGTATCGCCGAGCCGGCTCACCGACGTGGGCTCTCCGACGAGACACAAGTCCGGGATCGAATCGACGGCACGGATATGCTCGATCAGAGCGACGGTGCCGAAACGTGCCGGGCCTTCCTCGTCGCCGGTGATGACGAAGCTGAGCGTGCCCGCGTTCGCAGGAATATCGGCCACAGCCGCGACCATCGCCGCGATCGCACCCTTCATGTCGACCGCGCCGCGCCCGTGAAGCAGGTCACCGCGAACTTCGGGCACGAACGCGCCGGATGTCCAGCCCTCCCCCGGCGGAACCACGTCGAGGTGGCCCGCAAAAGCGAAATGGCGACTGCCCGGCGGACCTTGCCGGATCGCGAACAGGTTCTCGACCGGCCCGTCCGGCGCCTCGCCGTCGAGCGAACGATGAACTGCAAAGCCCAGTGGAACCAGTGCCGCATCGAGGCAATCGAACACCGCTCCTGTGGCGGGCGTGACGCTGGGGCAGGCGATGAGAGCTTCGGCGAGGGGAATGGCGCTGGTCATGGCTGGCGCCGCGCATATGGGCTATGCGCGCGCCACACAAGCCGGAGGCCGATGCCGCGATGCCCAAACTCGATCTCGAAGCGATCCCCCAGACCAACCGTACGGGCTATCCCAAGCCTTACGATCAACCTGTCGAGGGGCGCTGGTATCGCCGGCTCGGGCCGATCGCGGGGCTCACGCAGATGGGTGCGAGCCATGTCGTGCTGCGTCCCGGCGCGTGGTCGTCGCAGCGCCATTTCCATTACGGTGAGGACGAACTGGTCGTCATGCTCACCGGCGAGGCGGTGCTGGTCGAGGATCCCGAGGGGCCTGACAATGGCCGCACCGTGCTGGGGCCGGGCGACATCTGCATCTGGCGCAAGGACCTGCAACTCGGCCATCACTTGATCAACGAAAGCGATGCGGACTGCAGCTTTCTCGCGGTCAGCGCGGGGCCGAACACCGGCGGCTGGTATCCCGACATCGACATGCGCTGGGCCGAGGACAACAGATATTACCGCAAGGGGACCGGATTGTTCGACACGCGGCCGCCGCTGGAATCGCCCGGCCGGCCCAAATGAGATCGCCGACCGAAGTGGAAGTCGTCATGCCCCCGTCCGCCAAGCACCCCATCCAGCATCCGCGCGAGGCGCAGGCCCGCTTGTTCGATCCGCTGGTCGATGATCGGCACGCTCGCCTCGATCGCCGCTTCGTTCCACACGATGGCTGCCTGCTCCTTGCCATCGCAGGGCAGCTTGCCGAAAGCGGTCGGGTAGACCCAGTCCTTCGACAACGCCCAGCTTTCGCGGGCCCAGCTCTCGGGCGTGCCGCCGCCTAGCCGCGCGCGCTCGGCGGGCGAATAGCGGCGCACCAATCCGGGCGAAGCCGAGGAAATCGCGCGTTCGGCGTTGGCGGTATCCCAGATGGAATGGAGATTGCGGCCGGGCACGATGCCGTACTGCGCCTTGATCTTATTGCCGCCCTGGTCGCCATTCTCGCCGACGTGAAGCGGCTGGTGAACGTCACCGACAAGGTGGACCACGAAGATCAGCGCCTGCAGCCGCGCTTTGGCGCTCTGGTTCCGGTCAGCGAGGATGCGGCGGTTGCGTTCGATTTCGGTGACGACGCAGATACCGTCGGGGCAATTCGCGGGGATGTCGAACGCGCCGCAGACCGGCACGTTCACGTAATGCCAGGTGAAAGTGCTGCCCCAGTTCGCCTTGTCGCCATAAAGGCAATCGGGCCACGAGGCTGCGCCGATGATGCCGTCGCGAAGCTTGCACTTTGCGGTCTCCAACTCCGGCGCGGCCTGCATCAGGCGGCGAATTCGTGCCGCGGTGACGGGTCGCACGTTCGCCATCGCAATGGCGGCGACGGTTCGGTGTCCGTAAGCGCCCCAGGCGAACGCGGGCATAGTCAAGAGCGCCGCCCACAGCAGGGCGACAAGCAGGATCAGGCGCTGGATTTGGGAACCGGACCTTCGAACTGCTGGATTTCCCATTGCTCGGCCTCTGCGGCAGCGACCCATTGGCGCATCCATTCGTGCTCCCAGACCGCCTCCATGTACGCTTGCGCGAAGCCGGGCACGGGAATGCCATATGTCAGGAAACGCCCGACAACCGGGGCGTAGAAGATGTCGGCAGCGCAGAAGGTTCCGAACAGGAACGGCCCCCCCATGGCAAAGCGCGAGCGCGCCTCGGCCCAGAGCTGCAACACGCGGATCACGTCATGCTTGGCCGCGTCGCTGAGCCGGATGCCAGGCACTCGGCGGCGGATGTTCATCGTGCACTCGTTCCTGAGCGCGGTGAAGCCCGAATGCATTTCCGCGACCATCGAGCGTGCGGTGGCTCGCGCGTCGTCGGCCTTGGGCCAGAACCGGTCGCGGCCCACCCGGTCGGCGAGGAATTCGAGGATGGCGAGGCTGTCCCACACCACCACGTCGCCATCCCACAGCACCGGCACGCGGCCTGCCGAGGGCTGGATCCCGCTATCTTCGCGCTTCCGCGCTTCCCAGTCGTCGCCGTACAGGGGAATCGTGATCTCTTCGAACGCGAGCCCCGATTGCTTGGCCGCAAGCCAGCCGCGCAGCGACCAGCTCGAATAGTTCTTGTTGCCGATGATCAGCTTCATGCGCGCGCCTCCGCCATGCGGCCAGCGCGGTACGTGTTCAGCGATCCAGTGTCGAGACTGAACGAGTCACAGGAGTGTAACGCGCAAATCGTTTGAGCCGGACGTCCGCTTGTGACTTATTGTGGATCAAAACATGCGGAAGAGGACGCACACATGGGAAAGCTCAAAGCCATCGTCTGGACCACGGGCAAGGTCGGCAAGCACGCGCTGCGCGCCGTGCTCGACGATCCGCGGATCGAGCTTGTCGGCGTCTACGCGCACTCGGCCGAGAAATCGGGACAGGACGGTGCGGTGCTTGCAGGTCGGCCGCCGTGCGGCGTTACTGCGACGAGTGATATCGACGCCTTGATCGCACTGGGCGCGGACACGGTGTTCTACACCCCGTTCGAGGCCAACGCCGATCACGCCGTGCGACTGCTGGAGGCCGGGATGGACGTGATCAGCACCAACCTGTTCATGAACCTCGGCGGGATGCAGGGTGACCTCAAGGCGCGGATGGAGGCGGCCTGCGCGAAGGGCAATTCCTCGCTCTACATCAGCGGCATCAATCCCGGATGGGTCAATTCGATGGCGATCGGCGCCACCGCGATCTGCCGGTCGGTGGACAGCGTGGAACTCATCGAGAGCGCCGATTGCTCGGTCTACGAATCGGTTGAGACCTGGAGCTTCCTCGGGATGGGCGAGACGGGCGGCGTGACCCCGGAACTGAAGCAGCGCGCGCTCGACTGGATGATCATGTTTCGCGACGTGACCCGCCGGATCGGCGACGCGCTCGAACTGGAACTCGATGAATTCGAATTCGTCTGCGACTACGCGAGCGCTGCCGAGGATATCGATCTCGGCTGGTTCAAGATGGCCAAGGGCAGCAATGCCGCGGTCAAGGCAAGCTGGAACGGGAAGATCGCGGGCGTCACGCGCGTGATCGTGACTGTGGTCTGGTACCTGACCGAGAAGCTTACCGAAGGCTGGTCGCTCGACAAGGATCAGCACCGCATTCTGATCAAGGGCGATCCCAACGTGGACCTTCGGTTCCGCTACACCCCGCCTGAAAGCGGATGGTCCAACCACGACTGGGACATCATGACCGCCCTGCCGGCGGTAAGCGCAGCGCTCGATATCAGGAAGGCACGGCCTGGTGTGTTGGGGCTGCGCGATGTCGGGCTGCCGCATGCACCCATGGGAGCGTGGTTGCGGGGCTGAGGCTCGATCCTCCCCGTCAGCGGGGAGGATCTTTAACCCTCGGCATCCTCCAGCACGGCCGCGCGCAGTTCCGCGATGCCCATGCCCTTTTCCGCCGAGGTCACCCCGATCTCGGGATAAGCGGCCGAATGCTTGCGTGCCACCGCCTGCGTGGCGGCGATCACCGCGTCGAGTTCGCTCGCCTTGATCTTGTCCGCCTTGGTCAGCACGATCCGGTAGCCGACCGCGGCTTCGTCGAGCATCTCCATCATGTCGGCATCGACCGGCTTCACCCCGTGACGGCTGTCGACCAGCAACAGCGTGCGCTTGAGCACCTGGCGGCCGCGCAGGAAATCGCGCACCAGCCGCCGCCATTTCTCGACCACCGCGGGCGGCGCCTTGGCGAAGCCGTAGCCGGGCATGTCGACCAGCCGGAACGCCAGCGGTTCGCCCACGTCGAAGAAGTTGAGTTCCTGCGTGCGCCCCGGTGTCACCGAGGTGCGCGCGATCGATTTGCGGCCGGTGATCGCGTTGAGGAGCGAGGACTTGCCCACGTTCGACCGACCCGCGATCGCGATCTCGGGCACATCCGGGTTGGGGATGAACTGCAGCGCGGGCGCGCTGAGCACGAAGTCCACGCGGCCGCTGAACAGCTTGCGCGCGCGCTCTTCGATCTCGGTGCGGTCTTCTTCCATGTCCTCAGCCCTTGACGGGCTGTGCCTTCAACGCTGGGTGCCGGCTGTAGAGATAGCGCTGCTGCGCGATCGTCAGCAGGTTCGACGTGATCCAGTAGATCAGCAGGCCCGCGGCGAACGGCGCCATCACGAACATCATCACCCACGGCATGATCGACATCATCTGCTGCTGAGTCGGATCGGTGCCCGTCTGCGGGTTGAGCCTGAACTGCACGTACATCGTGCCGCCGAGCAGCAGCGCGAGCAGGCCGATGCCGAGGAAACTCGGCGGGGTGAACGGGATAAGGCCGAACAGATTGACGATGTGCAGCGGATCGGGCGCGGAAAGATCGCGGATCCACAGCACGAACGGCTGATGGCGCATCTCGATCGAGAGGTTGAGCACCTTGTACAGCGCGAAGAACACCGGGATCTGCAGGAAGGTGGGCAGGCAGCCCGCGAGCGGGTTGACCTTCTCCTCCTTGTAGAGCGCCATGATCTCCTGCTGCGCCTTCTGCTTGTCGTCCTTGTTGCGCGCCTGGATGGCTTTCATCTTCGGCTGCAATGCGCGCATCGCGGCCATCGACGCGAACTGGCGCTGGGCGATCGGAAACATCAGCCCGCGCACGACCACGGTCAGCAAAATGATCGCGACGCCGAAGTTGTGAGTCGCGTGGAACAGCGAGCGCAGCAGCCAGAAGATCGGCTTCTCGAACCAGCGGAACCAGCCCCAATCGATCGACAAGCCGAACTTGGGAATGCCCGCGTCCTCATAGCGATCGAGCACCTCGCTATCCTTGGCACCCGCGAACAACCGCGTGGTGCGGGTGAACGTCTGCCCCGGTGCGATCTGCGAGGGCTGGTACAGAAGGTCCGCGCGGTAGAGCGAGTTGCCCAGGCTACGGAAATCGCTGGTCACATCGGCGCCCTGGTCGGGGATCAAGGCGGACATCCAGTAGATGTCGGTGAAGCCCAGCCAGTTGGTCTTGCCCGTATTCGGGATCACGCCTTCCTTGGCGACATCGATGCACGAGGAGAACACCGCAAAGATGCCGGTCGCGCAGGTATAGCCGACGTGGAAGTTCACCGAGCTGTCGTAAGCGCCGATCGGGCCCGAGTGCAGGTTCCACACGTCGATGCTCGCGGTGCGGTTGGTGCGGTTGATCAGCGCGAAGGGGCGCACCATCAGCGGCGCAGCCGCGCGATTGACCACCGTTTGCGTCGCGGTGATCAGGTAATCGTTGTCGATCGCGTACGTAATCGTGAAGACTTGATTCGCCGGGCTGGTCCAGCTCAGCGTCACCGGAGTCTGCGGGGTCAGTTTCGCACCGGCAGGCGCGGTCCATACGGTCTTGGCGTTGGGCAGGTTCGCCTCGCTCCCGCCTGCGGGAGGTGCCCAGCCGAATTCCGCAAACTGCTGCGCGGGCGTGCCTGACGGCGAGAAGATCCGCTCGGGACCGCTGTTCTTGTCCACCGTTGCGGTGTGACGCGGCGTGGTCAGATCGTCGATTAGCGCGCCCGTGGGATTGATCGAGCCCGTCAGCCCGGGCGCGGCGATCGGCACGCGGCCCGGCAACTTGAGCTGCCCCGCAAGGTCCGTGGCCTCAAGCGCGACATCGCCCGAATCGGTCAGGCCTCCGTCACGCGTGGGCTTGGCCGCAGTGCCGCTCGGCGCGACCGGCGCTGCCACCAGCGGCTTGGGGCGCGGCGGCGGCGGCGGATAGAAATGCGAGACGAGCGCGTCCCAGCCGAACAGCAGGGTCGCACACAGCAGGATGGCGAGGATGATATTGCGCTGATTTTGCACGAGAGCGGTGGTTTCCGTTGTCAGTCCGTGAGTGCCCGGGAGAGACGCACCGCCCAGGTGTCGTTCCGGGCGCTATGGCACCGGATCGAAACCATGGCCCCCCCATGGGTGGCAGCGCAGTAGACGCTTCGTCGCCAGCCAGCCACCTTTAATCGCGCCGTGTTTTTCGAGCGCTTCGACCGCATAGTGCGAGCACGACGGCGCGTAGCGGCAAGTCGGCGGCATGATCCGAGATGGGCCGAGCTGCCATCCGCGCGCGATAAGGATGAGCAGGCGGGTCATCGTTTCGTCCTGGGCGGACGCGGCTTATCGCCCTTGCCATCGCGAGCGCGGCCAAGCGCGGCGGCCAGTTCATCGCGCAAAGTCGCGAAATCGCGCTCGATCCCGCCGTCGCGGCCGATCATCACGTGGTCGGTGTCGGCCAGGCCGCGTTCGGGGAGCAGTTCACGCAGCAGCGCGCGAAAGCGCCGCTTCATGCGGTTGCGCACGACCGCGTTACCGATCTTCTTGGTGACGGTGATGCCGAAGCGAAGACCGTGCCCGCCGTTGGGCCGGGCGAGCAACACGAACCCGGGACGCGCGACCCGCAGGCCCTTGTTGGCCGCGAGAAAATCCGCACGGCGCGTCATCACAGCGATGCGCGGCCGAGCGGCTGGCGTAATCGCAAACGCGACCGGGCCGGAAACAGCCTGACCGCATTCCTCCGCGAGGATCAGGCCGAAAGCTTCTTGCGGCCGCGGGCGCGGCGCGCGGCCAGCACCTTGCGGCCACCGACAGTGGCGCCGCGGGCGCGGAAACCGTGGCGACGGGCGCGGACGAGCCGGCTGGGCTGGAAAGTGCGCTTCATGGGTAATCCTCGAAAGTCATGTTGCGCCCCTTTCGGGGCACGTAAATCAGACGCGCGCCGTTAAGGGAGCATGGCGCGCAAGTCAAGGGAGGGCGCCTGAGCCGACTTAGCGGAAGTTGTCCGCGTAAGCCTGGATCTTCAGCCGGCGCGGCGGCGGCAGGTGAACGCGCGCCTCGATACCGTAGCGCGACGCATAATCGATCGCCGAGTCCTTGTCGGGAAAGCTCAGACGGACCTGCTGGTTCATATCGCCGCTGCCCGCCCAGCCCATCAACGGATCGGGCCGCTTGGCCTCGGCCGGCTCGAACTCGAGAAACCATGCGTCACTGAGGGCTTTGCCCGACTGCATGGCGTTCTTGGGGCGTTGAAAGATGCTTGCGGTCATGTGGGCCAGCATTCGTGCGAATCGGGATGGGAATCAAGGGGGTCGCAGGAAAAGGAACGGTTCGCGAGGCACTGGCATATCGCCTTCGCGGCGCAGCCGCGCTTTACCCGTTGCATGAGAGCCTGAACGGACGGCTTGCGGCGCCGTGTTCGCTTCTCCGCGGTCTCTGCGCGAACAAATTACTTCCCCTTCTCCCGCTCGAACGCATTGCGAGTCTTTAGGCTCGGATCCTCCAGCCAAGGCTCGTCGGGCCAGCGGTGGCGGGGATAGCGCCCCTTCATTTCCCTCTGAACCTCGCGCCACGACCCGCGCCAGAAGCCGGGAAGATCGCGCGTCGTCTGGATCGGCCGGGCGGCCGGCGAAGTCAGCTTGAGCAGCAGCGGCTGCGGCGGCTGGCCGAACGTCGGATGGCGATCGAGGCCGAACAGCGCCTGCACGCGTACCTCGACCGATGGCCCGCCTTCGTCCTCATAATCGATCGCGTGGTGCGAACCTGCTGGACTGGCGAACTCGCCGGGCGCGAGGCGATCGAGGCGCTGGCGTTCGGCGTAGTCGAGGCGGCCGAGCAGCGCATCATGGAGCGTTCCGGGCGCGATATCGTCAAGCCGGCGCGAGAGCAGCGGGGCGAGCCAGCTTTCGAGGTCCGCCAGCAACACCGCATCGCGCAATGCCTCGATCCCGGCAAACCGCGCACGCTTCAGCAGCGCAAGGCTCGCGCGGGACAAAGCCAGCAAATCCAGCCCGTCCTCGCGCACCCGAGCGATCAGGAACGTCGCAATCGCTTCCGGATCGGGCGAGGGATCGGGCCCTCGCGCCAGTACGATCGCGCCCAGCCGGCGTTCGAGCAGCGCCTCGACCCGGCGCTCGCCCGGCAGCCAGCGCAGTGTCGTCGCGCGAGCGATGCGCGGCGCGAGCCAGCGTTCGACTTCCGCCTCCTCGAGCGCAATCGCGCCCGTGATCCGCGCGCCTTTCGCAACGCCCTGCGCTTCGCCCACCGCCAGCCAGTCGGCGCGTGCGAGCGGGGATACCGGATCAAGCCTCAACCCGCGCCCGCCTGCTGTCAGCCAGTCTTCGCCCGAGGAACTGCGGCGGCGAGCGATGTTGTCGGGGAATGCTTCGGCGAGGAGGATTCCGAGGGGCGGATGCAAGCCAGGCTTGGGCGCGCGAGCTTCGACAGGCTCAGGCTGAGCTTGCCGAAGCCCGCGCGCGATGCCCGACCAACGCCCCGCGAGTTTACGTGAGGCCTCGGCCCGTGCCGACCGATCGCCATCCCACCGCGAAAGCCGCTGGGCCAGGTCCTCTCCTCGCCCGCCGAGCCCGCGTTCCTGCAACAGCAATGCGAGCTTGGCCGCATCTCCCGCAGCGCCGCGCTCCGCCGCGAACAGAAGCATGTGCGCAAGCGGCGGATCGAGGGGCAGCGCGGCCATCGCCGCCCCGTGCGGCGTAATCCGGCCCTCGCCATCCAGAGCCGTCAAAGCCTCCAGCCGGCCACGCGCAGCCGCGATCGATGGCACGGGCGGCGCATCGAGCCACGCCATCGCCGCCGGATCACCGCTGCCCCAGCGTGCCAGCGACAGCACCAGCGGGGCAAGATCGCTGGTCAGCATCTCGGGCGGCTCGAACGCCGGACGGCCCGCATGCGCGGCCTCTTCCCATAGTCGATACGCTACGCCTGGCGCTTGCCGTGCCGCACGTCCTGCACGCTGGTCGGCAGCCGCGCGACTGGCACGGTGCGTGACGAGCCGGGTGACGCCCGCGGCACGGTCGAACTCCGCCCGGCGCGAAAGGCCCGCGTCAACGACCACCGACACGCGATCGAGAGTCAACGAGGTCTCCGCGATCGCGGTCGCGAGCACGATGCGGCGGCGGCCTTCGGGGTCGCGGCGGATTGCTACGCGTTGCGCCGCCGGCTCGCACTGGCCATGCAGCGGCAGCAGCAGCGCCGATGGCAACCGTTCGGCCAGCCGCTCGCGCGTGCGCTCGACCTCGCCGACGCCGGGAAGGAATGCGAGGATATCACCCTCCTCCTCGCGCCAGGCCGTGATGATCGCGCCCGCCATCGCGTCGTCGATCCGCAGTTCCGGCCGCGCACCGAGCCAGCGGATTGCGAGTGGATAGGCCCTGCCCTCGCTCTCGATCACCGGTGTGCCGTCTCCCAGCAGCGCCGCGAACCGCGCTCCGTCGATCGTCGCCGACATCGGCAAAAGGCGTAGATCGTCGCGCAATACCGCGCGGCTCTCGATTGCCAGCGCAAGGCCGAGATCGGAATCGAGATGCCGCTCATGCGCTTCGTCGAACAAGACCGCCGAGACGCCGGCAAGCTCCGGATCGGCAAGGATGCTGGAGACGAAAATCGCCTCGGTCATCACCAGAACCCGCGTCCTGGCCGAACGCTTCGAATCGAGCCGCGTCAGATAGCCGACCGTCTCCCCCGCCCGTTCGCCCATCTGCTCCGCCATGCGCTCGGCAGCGGCGCGCGCGGCAACGCGGCGGGGGCTGAGAATGATCACGCTGCCAGTGCACCACGGCTCGCCGATCAACGCGGGCGCAACCGCTGTGGTCTTGCCCGCGCCCGGCGGCGCGACCAGCACCGCGCCCGTCCCGTGACGCAAGGCGGCGAGCAAATCCGGCAGTACGGCGCGGATCGGAAGATCGCTCATTTCACGCGGCAACCGATGTGCCCCCGCGGGGTTACCGCCTCGAACGTGCCGTTCCAACGGAGTACCATCATGGCCAAGGTTCTAGAGAAACTGAGCATCGTCCGCAAAGGCGAGGATTACCTGATCACGCTGGAGGATCGCGATGGCGACACCACCGAATTCACCGCCGACTACGATCAGCTCGACGTGATCAGCGAGGCGATCGACGAAGCGCTCGACAGCGACGAGGAAGAAGCGCTGGCCGCCGACGATGAAGAAGAAGAGGAGTAACCCCTAAAGGCGGCGGCGGTCTGCAAGATTGCAGGCCGCCACATCGCATCAGGTCTTCGCTTTGAGCAGCGCGATCGAGGCCTTGGGACTGATGTTGTGCCGGCGGCCGTCCTCGCTCTGCGTTGCTCCCTTGACGATCAGGTCGATCGTCTCGGTCGGCGTCAGCTTGGGATCGAGCGCGATCAGCTTGGCGGCGAGGTTCGCGACGCCCGGCGAGGCCATCGAGGTTCCCGACTCGCGGATCAGGGTGCCGCCCGGATAGTACGATTCGACCTGATAGCCGTTGGCGTCCACTTTCACGGTCTTGCCGTAACTTGTGAACGACACCTCGTCGCCCGCCTGATCGACCGCGCCGACGACCAGCAGATTGGGAAGATCGAAGCCGGACGGGATCGTCTCATCGAATGCGTTGTCCGAGTTGCTGTTGCCCGCCGCACACACGAACAGGATTTCCGGCGCGCTCTTCAGAGCAGCGCGCAGACCGTCGCGGTCGATCGCGAACAGCTTGCGCGCGAGCACCTTACGTTCGGTCGCATCCTTGCCCACGCCGTTTTTCTCGAGCGCGTTCTCGACGCCTCCCGGTCCGCCGCCCCAGCTCATATTGACGACGCGCACGTGGTTGCGCTGCATCCAGCCGACGTAGGCCTTGTAGCTTTCCACGCCGCGCTTCGCGAGTTCCTCGGTCGGCAGGTCGGGCACGTTCTTCCAGTCGAACGTGATCCGGGCATAGCCGAGCCGGATCGCCGCGTTGCCCCTGGAAGTGATCCCCGCGACATGCGTGCCGTGGGTGTAGTTGGCGTAGAAACTCAGCCGCTCGAAATATTTTGCCACTTCCTCGGGTTTCAGCGTCGTGATCTTCTTCTTGAGCGCTGTCGCCTCGGGGCTGTCGATCGCGAGCTGAAGATCGGAGAAGCCCTTGAGATCGCTGCGCATGCCGGGGTAAGCCGCCTCCTGCTCGGGAGTCAGCGGCAGCAGCTCGCCATGCGCGGGGTTGTTCTGGAGATCGAAGGCGAGGCCGTGCGGCTCGGTGGTCGCGAGCGGGTGCGCATCGGTCAGCACGCGGCCGGGGAACAGCGCGAGGTCCACGCCCGAATCCCAGATCGCGACATTGACCGGCGTGGTCTTGTCCGCGGGGGTCAGCGTGACTTCGCGCGCTTCCCAGATGTCCGGCTTCTTCACATCCTTGGCGGCCACTTGCGCAGCGAGCACGGCGTGGACCACATCCTTGTTGGGAATGTAGAACTTCAGGGCATAGCGCAGCGAGATCACGGCAGCGGCCAGATCGCTCGACAGCGTACCGGTCTTGGCGACCGCCGGATCGATGCCGGCTTGCGCCTGCCCCAGGAACAGATCGCGGCTGGCGATCTCCGACGATCCCTTGCTTTCCTTGATGCGGTTGCCGACGATCGCCCAGGGCAGCGGATCAATCGCCGCCAGGTAAAGCCTGGCATAGGCCGCCTGGAACGCCGGGCCGCTGGACGCGCCGCTCTGCTTGATCGCCCCCACCAGCGCCCGGTCCCTGAGACCGCTCAGCAGCTTGGCGTCTGGCTTGTCCTCGAGCGCGCGGATCGCATCGCCGGTCTTCAGCGCGCCGTCGTAATCGCCGGTGAGCATCTGGATCGTCTCGCGCTCACCCAGCAGCCCGCGCAGCGTCGCGTGATCGCCGATCTCGTACTTGGCGAGCACCCCATCGATATCGGCACCGACCTTCCTGGCGAAGGCGAGGAACGTCGCATCATCCGCAGTCAGCAGCGCAGAGGCAGTGCCGGTGACCGGATACGTGAAGCGCGGCAGGTCATCCTGAGTCTTTACGACGATCTTCCCGGAAGCAGCCGGAGTTGCCTGCGCGAACGCCGGTGCGGAGGCAAAGGGCAGGCACGCGGCGGAAAAAAGCAGCACGGCCAGCAGGCGGCGGTTCGATGTCATGATTGTCCCTTCAGCTCGGTCGCGCGGTTTTCCGCTCGCCGCCAGGGATGCAAAAGATCGGGCCGAGGTGCAAGCGTGCCGGACGAAAGCCCGGCGAGAACCCCTTCAGTACCGCCGCGAGACCGCGAATTCCGCCGCTTCGGCCATCGCGGCGCGTGCGGCGCCGGCGGGGAAGCCGGCGATCGCGTCGATCGCGCGCTGGGCGAAATGGCGCGCGCGCTCGCGAGTGGCGCTGACCGCGTCGTGCCGGTTGATCAGCGTGACCGCATGCGCGAGATCCTCATCACCGTTCGCGAAACCGGCGATCGCATCACGCCAGAAGCTGCGTTCATCCTCGCTGCCGCGCGCGTAAGCCAGGATCACCGGCAGCGTCATCTTGCCGTCGCGGAAGTCGTCGCCCTTGCCCTTGCCGCTTTCTGAAGCTTCGGAATCGTAATCGATCGCGTCGTCGACGAGCTGGAAAGCGATGCCGAGGTTGCGGCCGTAATCCTCAAGCGCGCGCTCCTGCGCCGCGTCTTTTTCCGCGACGACCGCAGCGATGCGCGTGGCGGCAGCGAACAGTGCGGCGGTCTTGGCGCCGATGATGCCGAGATAGCGCTCCTCGCTCGTCTCGATATGACGCTGCGCGGTCAGCTGGTCGACCTCGCCCTCCGCGATCACCGCCGAGGCGTGGCTAAGG
Organism: Actinobacteria bacterium 21-64-8; assembly: GCA_903970225.1. Classification (GTDB taxonomy): domain Bacteria; phylum Pseudomonadota; class Alphaproteobacteria; order Sphingomonadales; family Sphingomonadaceae; genus Novosphingobium. Next base: position 15,106 of record CAJCHR010000409.1, read on the forward strand.
ATCTTGAGCACCTTGAGGCTGCCGTCCTCGACCATCAGTTCGAATGCGCGGCTGAACAGGAAATCGCCGACGAGCACCGTCGCCGGGTTGCCGAACACGATGTTGGCGGTGGCCTTGCCGCGCCGAAGGTCCGACCCGTCGACGACATCGTCGTGCAGCAGCGTGGCGGTGTGGATGAATTCGACCGCGGCGGCGAGCTTGTGATGGCGCGTGCCCTGGTAGCCGCAGAGCTCCGCGCCCGCGATCGTCAGCATCGGCCGCATCCGCTTGCCGCCGCCCGAGATCAGATGCCCGGCAAGCGCGGGGATCAGCGGGATCTGGCTCTGCATCTTGTCAAGGATCACGGCGTTGACGCTGTTCATGCCGGGCGCTGTGAGGCCAAGCATCGGCGCCAGCGAAGGTTCGTGGCCGCGCGGGCGCAGCGAAATCACGTCAGCACTCATGATGCGGGCCATGCACAGCACGCCTTCGCAGGGCAAGCGCATTCGCCTTTGTTTACGGTGTCTCGCGCCGGGTGCGGGACGACGCGCCTTGGAATCGGCACACGGCTCATGCTAGCGCCGCGGGCGATGACCGATCCAACACCCGACCCCACCCTCGCCGGCTTCCGCTCCAGCATCGACAACATCGATGCCGCGCTGGTCCACATCCTCGCCGAGCGGTTCCGTATCACCAAGGCGGTGGGTGACTACAAGGCCGCGCACCAACTGCCCGCCTCCGATCCCGCCCGCGAAGAACGCCAGATCGCCCGCCTGCGCGCACTGGCCGAGGATGCTCACCTCGACCCGGACTTCGGCGAGAAGTTCATCCGCTTCGTGATCAACGAGGTCATCCGGCACCACGAGCGCGCGAAGGGTGCTTCGGCATAGCCCGTCCTCCTATGCCGGTTGATGCCAGCCGCATGACCGATTATCTGAGACCTATGCCCATTCACGAAATCCTCGAAATTCCCGATCCCCGCCTCAAGCAGGTGTCGAAGCGCGTCGAGCAGTTCGATGCCGACCTGCGCACGCTGGTCGAGGACATGTTCGAGACGATGTACGATGCCCCCGGCATCGGCCTCGCCGCAGTCCAGATCGGCGTGCCGCTGCGCGTGCTGGTGATCGACCTGCAAGAGCGTGAGGGCGATACTGACGATGCGGATTGCGGTGACGACGAGTGCGGCCACGATCACCGTCCGGCGGTCCGGAACCCGCGCGTGTTCATCAATCCAGAGATCCTCGATCCGTCCGAAGACCTGTCGGTCTATAACGAGGGCTGCCTTTCGGTCCCCGATATCTTCGCCGAGGTCGAGCGCCCGGCGCAGATTCTTGCGCGGTGGCAGGATATCGATGGCGCGGTGCACGAGGAGGAGATGGAGGGCCTGATGGCGACCTGCCTCCAGCACGAGATGGATCACCTCGAAGGCATCCTGTTCGTCGATCGGCTCTCGCGGCTCAAGCGCAATATGGCGCTCAAGAAGCTCGAAAAGGCGCGCAAAGCCGCCTGACGCAAGAAGCCCCGGCTTTCACCGGGGCTCCAAGCTTATCCGAGCAGGCGATCAATACCCGCGGCGGTGCCAATCGTGGCCGCCGTCCGGACGACCACGGCCGCCCCAGCCGTGGCGCGGGCCCCAATTGTTGCGGTAATACCAGTCGTGGTATGGATACGGCCGGTAAGACCACCGCCCACCGACGTAGATCCACGGGCGATACCACTCCGGCGCGGCATAGTAATAGCCGGGCGCATCGTACCCATAAGCGCGGGCGTTGCTGCGTACCACGAAGCCCGGAGGGCAACCCGGGCTGGTCTCGCCCTTAGTACCGCTCGCGATCGCCGCGCCGCCGGCCGCGCCGACGATCGCGCCAGCGAAGGTGCCACCGCCGCGATCGTGGCGTCCGGAAAGCCCGTTACCGATGATCGCACCGAGAATACCGCCGATAACCGCACCGCCCGCGACGTTGGAGCGCGATTTGACGCAGTTGTCCTGTGCCCAGGCTTCGGCGTCCTGCGCATAGCGCTGATCCTGCGCACGAAGCGCGTCGGGATTATAGCCGTCATAGGACCGGAATCCGGGCGGCGGCGGCGGCGGGGCACTGCCATCGTAGCCAGGAGGGGGCGGAATATCCTGCGGCGGGGGGCCCTGGTCGTAATTGCCCTGCGGCGGCGGATAGCCGTTCTGATCGTAGCTGCCAGGGGGCGGCGGCGGACCGTTCTGCGCGAAGACGCTCTGTGCCGCGATCGGCGCCGCAGCGACGGCCAGAGCAGCTGTCGCGAAGGCGACACCGCGGTAGGAAATATGACGCATGGGTTGTGTCCCTGAAACCGAACGATGTGTGAGGATCGCTCCCTGGCCTTGAACGAACGCTGACGCCGAAAGCTGCAACGCGTTAAGCATCGTGACAATTTGTCGCGCTCGCCTGGCCCACTCGCGGCTTGACCGTGCCCGTGCGCGGCCGCGATGGTGGCTATCAGAGCTGCCGCGGGCGGCCAACCGGGAGAACCTGTACATGGATACCGCCGACATCGTCGCCATCCAGCAACTCGAAGCCTTCTGCCATCATGCCGTCGATCACGCGGACCAGAGCCTGTTCCCGCTGGTGTTCACCGCCGACGCACGGTTCGACGGGCGCAAGTGCGGCGGTCCGTTGTTCGAAGGGATCGACGCGATCGTCGGGTTCTTCGCGCTGGGCAAGCCGCCGCACCCGCCGTCGCATCACATGACCAACTGCTACGTCTACGAGGACGACGGAGAAGTGCGCGTGAAGATGAAGTGGTTCGTGCCGCAAGCCGACGGCAGGCGCATCTTCGGCGGGGTCAACGACGACGTGGTGGTCCGCACGCCCGACGGCTGGCGCATCAAGGAGCGCGTGGCGATGCAGACTTATCCGACCGAATTCCAGACCCCAGCAACCTGAAGCGCCGACAGCGCATAAACATTCGGGTCGCCGACGCAAGCATGTGATCGAAGGTGCTAGCTCCCGCTCGGTGCCTTAACTTACATTGTGTGCGCAAACAGGATTTCGTGCTTCCATCTGAGTGCATCGCTACGGGTTGTCGTTCTCAGCATTGCATGAAATGGGGGAGTGCTATGAAGAAATTGCTTCTGGCGAGTGTTCTTGCGAGCGCGATGGCGCTCCCACACGCGAGTGCCACGACGGTCTATTTCCACTTCAGCAACACGATCAACAGCGACGGCACCATCGATGGCACGGTATACGGGCACGTCACCGGCGTGGTCGACAATGCGACGTCCGCTGCAACGGGCGTGTTCATCGACAGCTACCCGGCGGCGCTACCCGGCATTTTCAACGTCGGTGACTACGTGCCGCCGTTCGATGTGCTCAGCACCTGGCATTCAGGCGAGCTCGACGAAAACAGCTTCACACTTGTGGGCGGGCATGTGGTCGATGCCGCATTCTCGCTTGTCTTTGCCAACGGCGATAACGACCGGCTTTATCTCAACTCGAAGTGCGATTGCACCGGCGAGACCGGTCACACGAACTTCATATCGATCGGTTCGAACAATTCGCAGTACGTCTGGAACGTGGGCGACCTGAATGCAGCCGACGGCCTGATCTTCACGTCGGGTGTTCCCGAACCAGCGGTCTGGGCAACGATGATCATGGGCTTCGGCCTTATCGGCGGCCAGCTTCGCCGAAGGCGATCCCCGGCCACGACGCTACGCGTCTCATTCAGCTGATTGCTGCGACCCATCCGGTGCGCTCTCACGCGAACG
>CAJCHR010000410.1 GCA_903970225.1 Actinobacteria bacterium 21-64-8
TGGCTCGCACCGCTTCCACCCGGCCGCGGGCGAGGCGATCGTCGGCGACGTCAAGGCGTTGCTCGGCGATGACCTGCTGCTGCGCCCGCGGCACGGGCGTATCCGGCTCGGCGGGCGGTGGATCCACTTTCCGCTCAAGCCCGCCGACGCCCTGCTCAAGCTGCCGCCGCGCTTCGTCGTCTCACTGCTCAAGGACAGCGCTCTCAAGCCGCTGACCAGGAAACGTGCGGCCACGACCTTTTCCGACGTCCTGCGCGGCGGCCTTGGCCCGACGATTTCGAACAGCTTCTATTTTCCTTACGTGCGCAAATTGTGGGGCCTCGACCCGGACCAGCTCGCGGTAACTCTCGCGCACCGGCGCGTGTCGTCGGGCTCGGTGGGCAAGATACTCGCAAAGATGGCGCGGATGATGCCGGGGCTGAAAAGCCCGACGACGGGCAGGTTCTACTACCCGCGCGAGGGCTTCGGCGAGATCGGCTCGAAGATGCTGGAAAAGGCGGTGGCGCAGGGTACCGGACTGCATCTTGGTGCGGAGATCGCGGCGATCCATTGCGACGGCAGGAGGGTCACGGGCTTCTCGGTCACCGAGAACGGCGAGACGCGCGAGGTCGAGACCGATCTCCTGCTCTCGACTCTTCCGATCACGATGCTGGTCAGATTGCTCGGCGATGCGGCGCCCCAGCGCGTGAAGGAGGCAGCGAGGGCGATCCGCTTTCGGGGGATGGTCCTGATCTACCTGATCCTCGAAACCGACCGCTTCACCGAGTTCGACGCGCATTATCTGCCCGAAACCTCGATCCCGATCTCGCGGATGAGCGAGCCCAAGAACTACAACGCGACCGGTGAACCGAAAGGCCGCACCGTGCTCTGCGCCGAGCTTCCCTGCGATCCGGGCGAAGCGTGGTGGTCGATGTCCGATGCCGAGCTGGGTCGGCTGTACTGCGAATGGCTCGGCCAGCTCGGGCTGCCGGTCACCGTTCCCATGCTCGGCTGCGAGACGCGGCGGCTGAGCCACGCCTATCCGGTCTACGACATCGGCTACGAGCCGCGCTTCACCGCGATCGACGAGTGGCTGTCCGGTCTCGAAGGGCTGCTCGTTTTCGGCCGGCAGGGCCTGTTCGCGCATGACAATACGCACCATGCGTTCGGAATGGCTTACGCCGCGGCGGATGTGGTCCGGGCGGACGGCAGCATCGATCGTGCGCAATGGGCCGAGCATCGCCGGGAATTCGAGACGCATACCGTCGAGGATTGACTCGAGCGCCGCGCCTGGGCTTCGACAGGCTTAGCCTGAGCGGATTTTGTCGAAGCACCTGAACCCGCTCGGCCCGAGCCCGTCGAAGGCCGCGTGCCCGACATCCATTGCTTCATTTGCGTTCCAGGATCGTCACCGCACCATCAGCCAGCGTTCCGGGCAGGCGCCGCACCACGAGCAGCTTGTCCGCATCGCGGTCGCGGATGAGTTCGGGCACTTCGGCGAAACTGCGCTGCGGGAAACCGACCACCAGAAGAATCGGACCCGGCCGGGCGAGCGCCCGTGCATAGTCGTCCGAACTCCAGATCTTGCCCCAGCTCTGGTGATAGAACCCGTCGAACATGTCGGCATTGTAACTCACCGCGTAGATCCGCTCGCCCGGTCGGCGCAGCGCGTTCGCGGCCGTGATCGCGCCGGTAAGGTCCTGCTTGGGCGCGGCGTAGTTGCGCAGAGCGAGCGCGAACGAGACCGCGAGCATCCCAGCGACCGCCGCGCCGAACAGCAGCGTCGCTCGGCGTTTCGCGATCATGGACGACGCTTCGCGCGCGCCGATGGCAAGCAGCAGCAGCCCGAACCCGATGTCGATCAGGAAGAACCGCGGCCAGATGCGCGTGCCGATCAGCCTCAGCAGCAAAAGCGTGACCACCGCATGCGTGAGCACCGCGGCGCCGAGCAGCGGCGCCGGTCGCGGACCTCTCGTCGCGCCGAGGATCATCAGCGCGACGGCCACTGCCGCCTCAATCAACTGAAGGGCGCCCAGGCCCCCGAACACATCGCGCAGACCCTCGGTGATCGTCCATATCGGGCTGCCGTACTGCGACACTGCGCTCTCCGCCGTGTCGTGGCCGACGCCCGAAACGGTATGAGTCAGCGTTACGATCAGCGGCGCGTAAGCGACCAGGCTCAGCGCCCCTCCTAGCCCGAACGCGATCAAGCCCCACCGCAGCAGCGCCGGCGGAAACCCGCGCAGGACGAGCAATCCGAGCCACACCAATCCTGTCGCCAGGAAGAAGAACGCGCCGGTCAGATGCGTGAACAGCGCAAGCGCCAGCACTGTCCCGAACCCGGTCGCGCCCCTTGCGGTCGGCGCGATCGACGCGCGCAGGAACAAGCCGAGGCCGATCGTCGCGAAGAAGCCGAGCTCGGTGTAACCGCGTGCGTTCTGCGAGAACCAGATGTGGTGGAACGACAACGCGAGCAGCGCGGCTGTCACATGCGCGATCGTCGGGCCTGCGACGTCGCGCGCCAGCCACCAGATCGCCGCCACGCCCGCCACGCCGAACGCCAGTGCGGGCAGCCGCAGCACCCACGGCGCATCGCCCAGGTTCACTATCAGCGCCTTGGCCTCGAAGCTGTAGAGGTAATGGTGGTTCATCGAATAAACCTCCATCATCCTGCCCCAGGGCAGGCGGAGGTGGCTCTGCAACGTGTCGATCTCGTCGAACCACAGCTGGTTGTTGAGCCCGATCACGCGCAGCACGAGCGCGGCCAGCAGGATCGCCGCCAGGATCAGCCAGTCGCGCGTCGCGGTGTTTTGGGCGCTGGGCACATGCCGCCTCTACAGCGGCAGATTTGGCCCGTGAAGTGTGATGCGCCGAGGCGTGACCTTGATCGGTTACGCGCGGTCGCTTCGCGGATATCGCGGCCACCAGACGCGGAAGTGGCAGCCGCGCGCGCCGTCGCGGCCCGTCAGGTTGATCGTTGCGCCGTGTCCTTCGGCCAGGCGCAGCGCGATCGCCAGACCCATGCCCGATCCCCTGTCGATATCGCCAGACAGCCTGTCGAACAGGCGGAACACACGGCTCCGCGCCGCCTCGGGGATGCCGGGGCCATCGTCGGTGAAGTCGATCAGGCACTGGTCGCCATCGAACCGCGCGTGGACGGTGATCTTCATGTCCTCGCGGTCATGATGCTTGATCGCGTTCGACAGGAAGTTGCGCAGCACGCCAGCGAGCGCGATGCGCGCGCCGACGAAGGTTTCCGACGGCACCGAAACGTCGATCGATACGCCGGCGCCCGGCGCCTCGCGCGCGATCGCCTCGTCTATCACCGCGCCCAGATCGATCGTCTCGATCTTCATCGGGCAGTGCCGGGCCTGCGAGTAGAGCACCAGCTCGTTCATCAGATGCTCGACGTCGGACAGGCAGCCCGAGAGCCGGCGCAGGTTGCGGCGGACGTCGGCAGGGATCTCGCCGTCGCGGCTCTCCGCGCTCAGCGCGACTTGTGTGGCGACATCGTGGATCTGGTCATGCATGTCGCGCGAGATCGCCTGGGCAATCTCCCCGATCATCGTATCGACCTCGTGCAGGCGCCGCGCGGTGCGGTTGCGTTCGGTCACTTCGGCGATCATCGCGCAGGATTGCGTACCTTCGGGTGTCATCACCGAGCACAGCTCGATTTCGAGCGGGAATTCCTCGCCGTTCTTGCGGATCCCGGTGAGATCGCGATCGAACCCCATGACCCGCTGCTGCGGCCGCGCATGATAGACGCTGCGCATGCCCGAATGCATCTTGCGGTAACGCTCGGGGAAGAGGATCTCGCTCGGGTAGCCGATCAGTTCGCCGGCGCCGTATCCGAACATCGCGTCGAGCCGCGCGTTGGTCTGGGTGATCCCGCCCGCAAGGTCGGCGAGCAGCATGGCGCAAGGCGCGGACGTGAAGATGGGACGGTAATCGATGTCCGTTCCGGGATGAGGGTCGCCCGTCAGCGAGTTGTCCATCCGGATGGTGCTATCGGCCCCCGCCGCGCTCTGATCGTCTGTTCCTATCGTCGTCATCATGCCGTCCCCGTCGCAAGTA
>CAJCHR010000411.1 GCA_903970225.1 Actinobacteria bacterium 21-64-8
AAGGGCATCGGCTTCGAAAGCGCGATGGCCAAGGCGTGGAACATGCGCATGTTCCAGCATGTCCATGCCAAGGCCAACGAGGCCTCGATGCTGCTCGCCAACGAGCGCGGACCGTGCCCCGATGCGGCGGACGTGGGCGTGATGGAGCGCTTCACCTGCAAGATGGCGATCGCGCCGACCGCGTCGATCAGCATCATCTGCGGCGGCACTTCGGCATGCATCGAGCCGATCCCGGCGAATATCTACACCCACAAGACGCTCTCGGGCAGCTTTGTGGTCAAGAACCCGTATCTCGAGAAGCTGCTGCAATCGAAGAGCAAGGATTCGACCAACGTCTGGAACACGATCCTCGAGAACGGCGGATCGGTGCAGCACCTCGATTTCCTCTCGCCTGAGGAAAAGGCGATCTATAAGACCAGCTTCGAGATCGACCAGCGCTGGCTGCTCGAGTTCGCGGCCGATCGCACGCCGTATATCGACCAGGCGCAGTCGTTGAACCTCTATATCCCGGCCGACGTCGACAAGTGGGACCTGATGATGCTGCACTTCCAGGCGTGGGAGAAGGGCATCAAGTCGCTGTATTACCTGCGCTCCAAGTCGGTTCAGCGCGCCGGTTTCGCGGGCGGGGTCGAGGCGGACAACACCGTCGAAGCGCCGATCATGGAACTCGCCGCACAGACCGACTACGAGGAATGCCTGGCCTGTCAGTAACCTAGATCTTCCCCTTGCGGGGAGGATCTACATTCCCGCCAGTCCGCTCAACGCCTCACCGTCAACGCGCATCACCGTCCACTCATCCATCGGATGCGCGCCGAGTGCCTTGTAGAAACCGATCGACGGCGCGTTCCAATCAAGCACCGCCCATTCGAGCCGCGCACAGCGCCGCTCGACCGCGAGCCGCGCCAGTTCGACCAGCAGCGCTTTGCCCAGGCCCGCGCCGCGCGCCTCGGGGCGGACGAACAGGTCTTCGAGGTAGATTCCGGGCCGTCCTTCGAATGTGGAGAAGTTGTGGAAAAACAGGGCAAAACCCTGTGGAGCTCCTGAGACTTCACCGATCAGCACTTCGGCCATCGGCCGGGTTCCGAACAGGTTGTCCCCAAGGATGTCCTCGGTAAAACGCACCGCGTGGCTGAGCTTCTCGTACGCGGCGAGGTCGCGGATGAACTGCATGATCGTCGGCAGGTCGGACGGGGCGGCGGGACGGATGGTGAGGGTCATCCACGCGCTATAGCGTTCTTGTCGGGCAGGGGGAGCCTTCGTCGTCCCGGCGAATGCCGCGAACTGGGTCTCCCCGTATCGGGGAGGACCTGCTAGCGATCTTGCGATGACGCTTACCCTCGACCGCGCCCGCGATGCTCTCAGCGCGACGTTCGGCTTTGCCGATTTCCGCGGTGTGCAGGACCACGTCGTCTCGCGCGTGCTGGCGGGCGAATCGACTCTCGCGGTGATGCCGACGGGGGCGGGCAAGTCGCTGACGTACCAGTTGCCTGCCGTGATGCTGCCCGGAACCTGCGTCGTGGTCAGCCCGCTGATCGCGCTGATGCACGATCAGCTCCGCAGCGCCGAGGCCAACGGCATCCGCGCGGCGACGCTGACCAGTGTCGACACCGACCGCGCGCGCACGATCGAGCGGTTCCGCGCAGGCGAGCTCGACCTGCTCTACATCGCGCCCGAACGGGCGAGCCAATCGCATTTCCGCGAACTGCTGGAGCACGCGCCGCTAGCGCTGTTTGCGATCGACGAAGCGCACTGCGTCTCCGAATGGGGCCACGATTTCCGCCCCGATTACCGCCTGCTGCGCCCGTTGCTCGATGCATTTCCGCACATTCCCCGGCTCGCGCTTACCGCGACCGCCGATGCGCACACTCGAGCGGACATCCTTGCGCAGCTCGGCATTCCCGACGATGGCCTGATTGTCGCCGGGTTCGATCGGCCCAATATCCGTTACGCGATTCGTCCCCGCGACAATCTGATGAGCCAGCTCAAGCGGCTTCTGGTGGAGCAGCCGGGACCCGGCATCGTCTACGCGCCGACCCGCGCGAAAGTCGAACAACTCGCCGACGCGCTCGGACGGGATGGGCGGTCGGTCCGCCCGTACCACGCGGGGCTGCCACCCGAAGTGCGTGCCGCCAACCAGGCGGCCTTCGTCGCTTCCGAAGATATGGTGATGGTCGCCACTGTCGCGTTCGGGATGGGCATCGACAAGCCCGACGTGCGCTTCGTGGCGCACGCCGGCATGCCCAAATCGATCGAGGGCTATTACCAGGAAACCGGCCGCGCCGGGCGCGATGGCGATCCTTCGGTGGCGCTGATGCTGTGGGGCGCCGACGATTTCGTCCGCGCGCGCCAGCGCCTTGGCGAAGTCGAGGAATCACGCCGCGGCGGCGAGCGGACCCGGCTCGATGCGCTCGCGGTGCTGGTGGAAACGCCGGGCTGCCGCCGTGCGGTGCTGCTGCGCCATTTCGGTGAGGACCCGCCCGAGAACTGCGGCAACTGCGACAACTGCCTCGATCAGCCCGGCATCGTCGATGCGACCGAACTCGCGCGCAAACTGCTCTCGGCGGTCTATCGCACCGGGCAGAGCTTCGGCTTCGGGTACATCGAGAAAGTGCTGACCGGACAGGCCGACGAGCGCGCGGTGCTGCGCGGGCATGACAAGCTTTCGGTGTTCGGCATCGTCGGCAGCGACGAGGCACCGCTGCTCAAGCCGCTCGCCCGGGCGCTGCAGGCGCGCGGCAGCCTGGTCCCGACCGAGCACGGCGGGCTCGCGCTGGGCGGCGACGCGCGTGTGATCCTGAAAGGCGACACGCCGGTTGCGATCGCCAAGCCTGCAAAACCCGCGCCGCGTGGTCGCAGACGGGAGACCGCGGCGAGCAACCCGATCGGCGATCCGTTGTTCGAGGCGCTTCGCGCGCTTCGCCGCGAACTGGCCGAGCAGGGCGGGGTGCCGCCGTACGTGATCTTCCACGATTCCACCTTACGTGAGATGGCCGAGCGGCGGCCGAGCGGTCTGGCCGATCTGGGCGCGATCGGCGGCGTGGGTGCGCGCAAGCTCGAGGCCTATGGCGATGCGTTTCTGGGGGTGATCCGGCAGTTTTGATCGAGAGCGGTTCGCGCAAGTCAGCCCGACATTGCCCGAACTCATGGCTCCAAACGAAGTGCGGCGCCGGTTCGATGCCGGCGCCGCTACCCTCTCCAAACGTGAAACGCCGTCGATTACTTCAGGCCGAAGAACTTCTCCGCACAGCCGGCGATGATCCAGTCACGCTCCGCCTTCGGAACACCCTTGAAGTTCAAGTCTATCACTTTGTGCGAATGAGGGAAGGTGGTTTCCGAATGCGGGTAGTCGGAGGACCACATGATGTTCTTGGCGCCCGACTTGTGCCGAAGTTCCACCCCGATCGGGTCCGAAATGAACGAGGCGTAGATGTTCTTGTCGAAGTAATAGCTGGGCGGATGCAGGATCGCGGACTCGGTCCAGTGGCGCTGCATCTCCCACGCGCGGTCCATGTATTCGCAGGCCCAGGGGATCCAGCCCACGCCGCTTTCGATCAGGCCGATCCGCAGATCGGGAAAGCGGTCGAACACCCCTGAGTAGAGCAGGATGTTGACCATCTCGAGCATCGCCGGCTTGCCCATCGGCAAGTCGCACAGGAAGTTGGTCTTGTCCTTGTAACGGCTGACCCTCGCGCCGAGGTGGAAGGTGAGCGCCAGGTCGAGATCGACCGCGGTCTGCCAGATCGGATCGAACTCGGGGTCGCGATATTGCCGCGCCCCGGCCGGATCTCCGGTCATCGCCTGCCACACCGAGCCTTCCTTGCTGAACTGGTGCAGCGATTGCGGGAACGCGGGAAGGTTCACCGCGACGTCGCCGCGGGCTTTCGCGGCCTTCATGCCGGCGACGGTGTTTTCGACATCGACCGTGGTCAGGAAGGCGCAGGCCAGGATGCGTCCGTTCGAATCGGCGCAGAAGTCCGACTGCCAGCGGTTGAACGCATCGAAGCTGTCGAGATAAAGCTCGAGATTGCCGGTGCTGAGCGGACCACCGCCGAAGCAGACGGCCTTGTCGATCCCGTCGCGGTCCATGTCCTCGACGCGCTTGTCGACCATCCAGCCGCCGGTGCGCATGTCTGAAAGCTTGCCCGAGTTCTTGAACTTGTCGAACGTGCGGCCGGCCTGCGATTGCATCAGGTTGATGGCGCGGCGATTGCCCTCGAACACGATGTAGTCCGCGTCCTCGCCTTCCTCGAGCCTGGGCGCGAGATCGCGGAACTTCGGCGAGAGGTATTCGGCCCAGAATGTCGGCGGCGGGGTGACGTGGACGTCGGCATCGACGACGTAGTCGGCGACTCGCGGTTCTGCCTCGAACTGGCGGTTGACGTCGAAAACATCGGCTTCGGCCATGTCGTATCTCCCGTGCCCCGGTTCGGGCTCGGGAAATATTTACCAAGCGATTGCTACATTGGCAAACGGCGCGATGCGATCAGCGCTTCGTTTCCCACTTCACCGGCGCGGACAGCAGCGCGGGGAGATCAGGCGACGCAATGCGTGATTCGCGGCCGTTGGTGTGGATCAGCGTGACCCGGCCGACACCGGGTGTGGCGACGACAGCGGTCACGGTCTCGACCCATTCGTGAAGCAGCGCACGCGCGCGGGCGAGCGCGTCGGTCTCGGTCGTGACGTTGCCCGAAGCTTCCAGTTCGGCCTCGAGTTCGAGCACGCGATTGGTTGCTTCTTCGATTGCGCTGCGCTGTTCGCTCATGCTGCCATCCTGTCTGTTCGCCTGGTCATTGACTTGGGGCCGCGCTGCGCATCGCGCAAGCAATCGGACCACGGCCCCGCAATCAGGTGGCGGGCATCTGCTGACTGGCACAGTGGAAACCGCCGCCGCCTGCGAGCACCGCGTCGGCTGGAAGCCCGATCGTATCGCGATCGGGGAACAGTGCAGCGACCGCCGCGACGCCCTCGGAGTCATGCGGCGATCCGAAAGTCGGGACCACGACCAGCCGCGTCGTGATCGCGAAATTCATATAGCTTGCCGGCTCGACGAGGCCGTCACGCTCGATCCGGCCGGGCGAGGGGACCTCGCGAACCGTCACTCCGAACGCTTCGGCGCGTGCCTTGGCATCGCCATAAATCACGGCGTTCGGATCGTCGGTGCCGGTCGTGCGCGGGAGTGCGAGCGTGCCCGGCGCGACGAATCGCGCGAGATTGTCGACATGGCCGTCGGTGTGGTCGTTGATCAGGCCTTCGCCGAGCCACAGCACGCGGTCAAAGCCGAGATCGCTCGTCAGCCGGGCCTCGATCTCTGCGCGTGACAAAGCCGGGTTGCGGTTGGGATTGAGCAGGCACTGCTCGGTGGTGACGACGATCCCCGCACCATCCCCGTCGATTGCGCCGCCTTCGAGGATCCAGTCCGAAGTGTGGACCTCCAGTCCTGCGTCGCTCGCCAGCGCAGCGCCGATCGCCTGATCACCGTCCATCAGGTACTTGCCGCCCCAGCCGTTGAAGCCGAAGCGCCGAACGATGCGCCCGCCGGAGCCGTCCGTCAGCACGAGCGGCCCGGTGTCGCGCAGCCAGACGTCACCATATTTGCGCCGTTCCAGCGTGACTCTGGCGCTGACCAGCCGCCGCGCTGCTGCCTCGTTCGCCTCGTCGCGGACGAGCAGCCGCACCTCCTGCCCGCTTTCGGCGACTGCGCTGGCGAACGCGGCGATCTGCGCCTGGGCGGGGTCAAGGAACTCGGGCCACTCGTCGGCATCGTGCGGGAAGCCGATCCACAGCCAGTCCTGCGGATGCCATTCGGGAGGGAAACGCAAGCTCACTTGGCCGGACGGCTGCGATCGCGCGCGGCGCGGAATTCGTCGCCGGGGTTCCAGTTGGGCCAGGCCTTGCTGTCCGCGAGCGAGCGACCGAGCTGGTAGAACAGCGCCACGTCCTCCAGAGGTCCGGTCCAGTCCCAGGTGGGCGAATACTCGTCGCTCGGCTGGTGGTAGCGGTGGCTGGTGTAGTCCTGGCGCTGCGCCTCGCCCACCGCCTTGCCGCCGATCACCAGATCGGTGCCTCGATCGACCGAGTAGACCGGCACGCCGAGTTTGGCGAAGCTGAAATGGTCCGAGCGATAGTACGAGCCGCGCTCCGGATGCGCCTCGGGTGCCTCGACCAAGCCGTCGGCGGTGAGGGTCGAGCGCAGCAGCGCAGTGAGATCGGATTTGTCGCCGCCGGTCTGGGTATAGTCGCGTGTGCGGCCGCCTGGCAGCAGGATGTCCATGTTCACCCCGCCCACAGTCTTCGCCAGCGGATAGACCGGGTTCTCGGCGTAGTATTTGGAGCCGAGCAGGCCCGACTCCTCGAGCGTCAGTGCGATGAACAGCTGGCTGCGCGGGGCCGGGCCTGCCTCATGATTCGCCTCGGCGAGCGCGACCAATCCGGCAACGCCGGTCGCGTTGTCGACCGCGCCGTTGCAGATATCGTCGCCGTTGACCGCAGGGCAATGCCCGAAATGGTCCCAGTGCGCGGAGTAGAGAACGTATTCCCTGGGACGTGTCTTGCCCGGCTGGATGCCGATCACGTTGTGCGACAGCGCGCGGGTGATCGTGCTGTCGAACGACACGCTCGCTTTGAGACCCAGCGGGACCGGCTTGAACCCCTTCTGCCCCGCCGCCTCGGACAGCTTCGCGAAATCCTGCCCGGCCGCCGCGAAGATCGTCTGCGCGACCGGCTTCTGGATCCAGCCGTTCGCGAGCGTCTGGTCCATGTTGTCGCCCGGCGTCGCGACGTAGTGTTGCGGGCCGGTCCAGCTCGAATGGATCACGTTCCAGCCATAGGCGGCGGGAAACGTGTCATGGACGATCAGCGCGGCAGTCGCACCCTGGCGTGCGGCTTCCTCGAACTTGTACGTCCAGCGGCCGTAATAGGTCATGCGCCGCCCTTTGAACGGGCCGCTTTCATCAGCCTGCGCATAGTCGGGATCGTTCACCAGAATCACCGCGGTCTTCCCGTGCATGTCGATGCCGGCGTAATCGTTCCAGCCGAGCTCCGGCGCGACGATGCCGTAGCCGACGAAGACCAGGTCGCTGTCCTTGACCTCGGTATGCGGTGCGAAGCGGAAGCTGGCGGCAACCCAGTCGTCACCGAAAGTGTAGCTGAGCGGCGCCCTGCCACCGGTGATGGTGAGCGGCGAGCGGTTTTCGGCCGCGAGCGTCACCGTCGGCACGTCCTGCAGCCACTTGCCATGGTTGCCCGGCTTGAGTCCCGCCTGTTTGAACCGCTTCACGATGTAGGCGAGCACCTTGAGCTCGGCGGCGGTGCCGGGCGCGCGGCCTTCGAACGCGTCGGAGGCGAGCGTCTTCACCGTCTCCTTCATTCCGTCGACATGTATCGGCGGCACCGTGGGCGGCGCAGGAGGTGCGGCGGCAACCGAGGATGCGGCGGCGAACAGGATCAGGACGAGGAGCGGTTTTTTCATGGTGTTGCCGTGCCAAACCCGCGGCCCCCCGGCAACCGAGTCTTGCTCGCCTCTTGCTCAGCCGCACTCAAGCGCCCAATCCGCGCGGCATGACGGCAGACTGGAGCGGAGCGCTGGCGCGCGCGGAGGCGAATGCGCCGTTCCTGGCGCGTGAGATCGCGCGGCAGGGCGAGATGGTCGCGCTGTTGGCGGCGGGGGAGGGCGAAGCGGCGCTGGCTCTGGCGCGGCGCGCGGGCGAGGGGATCGTTGATGTCGGGGTGGCGCTGCGCCGCGAGAAGCGGGCACTGGCACTGGCGCTGGCGATCGGCGATCTGGCGGGCGCATTCCCGCTGCTGCGCGTAACCGGCGAACTCTCCGCCTTTGCCGACCGCGCTCTGGACGCGGCGATCGGCGACGCGATCCGCCGCCGCGTGCCCGATGCCGAACCGAAGGGCTTCATCGCGCTGGCGCTCGGCAAGCACGGCGCGGGCGAGCTGAACTACAGCTCGGACATCGATCCGATCCTGCTTTACGACCCGCAGACGCTGCCCCGCCGCGAGCGTGACGACCCCGGCGATGCGGCACAGCGGGTGGCGCGCACGATCGTCGAGACGCTCTCCAATGTCACCGAAGAGGGCTATGTTTTCCGTGTCGACTTGCGGCTGCGACCCGCATCTGAAGTCAGTCCGCTGGCGATCCCGATTGGCGCCGCGCTCACGCATTACGAAAGTTCGGCGCTCGCCTGGGAGCGTGCGGCGTTCATCCGAGCGCGCGCGTGCGCCGGGGACATCGCCGAGGGTGAGGCATTCCTGGCTGCGATCCGTCCGTTCATCTGGCGTCGCAGCCTCGATTTCGGCGCGATCCGCGACATCGGCCGTCTGACCGCGGCAATCCGTTCGAGCGCGAAAGGCGCGCGTGAGGTCGCGCCCGGGTTCGACATCAAGAAGGGCCGCGGTGGCATCCGTGAGATCGAGTTCTATGCGCAAGTCCATCAGCTCATCCACGGCGGCCGCAACACCTCGCTGCGCGTGCGCGGGACACGCCTGAGCCTCGACGCACTGGCCGCGGCGCAGATCATCGGCGAAGATGATGCGCGATTGCTCGGCGAGGCCTACGACCGGCTACGCCAGATCGAGCACCGGCTGCAGATGGTTTCGGACCAACAGACGCATCGCCTGCCCGTCGATCCCGCTGCGCTCGACCGCGTGGCATGGCTCGACAACTTGCCTGACGGCGCCGCGCTGCTGGATGAGGTTCGCTTGATCACCGAGGCGGTCGGCGCACGGTATGACGCGCTGATCGCTGTGAGCCCGGGTGCCGAGCGCTCGGCATTGCCGGTCGGGGCGGCGGCGCTCACCGAAGAGCTCTCGCGGCTGGGTTACGCAGAGCCGGCGTTGCTGGCCGATCGGATCGAAGGCTGGCGAGCGGGCGGGATGAAGGCGCTGCGCAGCGATGCGGCGCGCATGGCGTTCGAGAGTGTCCAGCCCGAATTGCTCGCCGCCTTCGCCCATGCGCCCGATCCGGTGCGCGCGCTTACGCGGTTCGAACAGTTGCTCGGCGGCCTGCCGAGCGCGATCAACTTGTTCCGCCTTCTCGAAGCGCGTCCGGGACTGATCGCGCAGCTCGCCGATATCCTGAGCCTCGCGCCGCCGCTCGCCGATGCGCTGGCACGGCGCGCGGATCTGCTCGATCCGCTGATCGATGCGAGCGCTTTCGCGCTTCCGGGCAATGTCGCCCAGCTGGCGGCGGAGTTTGGGCGAGGAGAGGCCGGCGAAGGCTATGAGGCCCTGCTGGACCGGGTGCGGCGCAAGGTCGGAGAGCACCGCTTCACGCTCGGCGTCCAACTGATCGAGGCGCGCAGCGATCCGCTCGACGTGTCCGCCGCTTTGGCGCGCGTCGCCGAGGCGGCGATCCGGGCACTGTCGAACGCGGCCGCCGCCGAGTTTCGCGCAGTGCACGGGGTCATTGCGGACAGCGAGCCGCTGGTGCTCGGGCTCGGCAGGATGGGCGGCGGCGCGCTCACGCATGCCAGTGATCTCGATCTGGTGTTCCTCTTCACCGGCGATTTCGGGGCGGAATCCGACGGACGCCGTCCGCTCGGCGGCACGCATTACTACAACCGGCTGAGTGCGCGGATCATCGCAGCGCTCTCGGTGCCGACCGCGCAGGGCGCGCTTTACGAGGTCGATACCCGGCTGCGGCCATCGGGCGAGCAGGGTCCGCTGGCGGTCAACCTCGACAGTTTCGCGCGCTATCAGCGCGAACAGGCCTGGACCTGGGAGCACATGGCGCTGTGCCGCGCGCGGCCGCTGTTCGGTTCGGCCGAAGCACGCAACGCGCTCGAAGCGGTGATCCGTGAGGTGCTGATGCGGCCGCGCGATCCGGCGGTCCTGCGCGAAGATGTGCTGGCGATGCGGTTACGGATGGCGCAGCACAAGGCGCCCAAGGGCCCGCTCGACGTCAAGCTCGCGCGCGGCGGGCTCGTCGATCTCGAATTCCTGACGCACTTCTTGCAGTTGCGCGATCACGTAGGGCTCAGCCCCGACGTCGGCGTGGCGGTACGAGCGTTGTCCGAGGCGCGGCTGCTGCCCGATGGGCTGATCGACGCGCACGATGTCCTGTCGCGCGCGCTCGTCGCCGCGCGGCTGCTCGCGCCTGATGGCGCGGAGCCGCCCGAATCGTCGCGCGCCGTACTTGCCAAGGCGTGCGGTAGCGGCGATTGGCAGGGCTTCCTGTCGGGCATCGCCGAAGCGCGCGGTACGGTTGCCGCTGCCTGGGCGGCGGTGTTCGGCGAAACGCTGGAGACGACCGCATGAGCGAGCCCGCCAAAGTCGAGCGTGGGGGCGTCGGCGACGCCTTTCCCGACATCGCTCTCGAGACGCCCGAGGGAGGCACCGTCAAGCCGTCCGATTTCAAGGGCAGGCCGCTGGTGGTGTTCTTCTACCCGAAGGAC
>CAJCHR010000412.1 GCA_903970225.1 Actinobacteria bacterium 21-64-8
AATTGCGCAGCAACAGCAGCGCGACAGAGCCGGCATACCCCCCCGCATCGGCGACGTAGATCAGGAAGCCGGCGGTCGCGCGCTCACCCGTGGCGGCGACGAGCCGGTCGAACAGCATGCCGTTGAACGGCGTGTAGGCGAGATAGAGCCCGGTCCCGAGCGCGATCATCCAGCCGATCGGGCCGATCCATTGGAACGCGAACAGTGCCGACGACAGCCCCGCCAGCGCCAGTCCGATGCCGACCAGCGCCAGGTTCGCCTGCAACGCGGCACGGTTGTCGCGCACCAGCGTGACCGCGCCAAGCATTGCGAGCACGATCACACTGACCGGGATCTCGGTCAGTGCGAACACGTCGGCCTGTCCGCCGAAACCAAGCTCGGTCCACACTTCGGCAGAAAAGCTGTCGCGGAAATCGCGCAGCGCGGTCAGCATGATGTAAGTGATGACCATGGCGAGGAGGGTCGGCCCGAAGCGACGCAGCATCCGGCCTCGCGCCGCTTTGTCCATCGGCACGCGCTCAACCCGCTCGGCAACGTCCCCGGCATCGGGCGGGGGCAGAGCGGCGAGACCGATCAGGCACAGCACGAGCAGCGGCGCGAACAGCAGTCCGGTGAGCGCGGGCATCCACCACTCGCTGGCGTAATGGTTGAACAGCAGGAACGCGCCCGCCGCCTTGACCGCGCCCGACGCGAGGATGAAGCTCGCGCACAGCATCGCGCCGATCACGTCCGACTGGCGCCGCCCCTCGACGAAGCCGAACACCATGCCCCAGACCATGCCGAGCGCCAGCCCGTCGAGCAGCAGGCAGGCGACATTCCAAGGTGCGGGTATTACCGCGAACAGCACCAGCGAGACTTCGGCGAGCGCGACCTGCGCGGCGATGCCGATGATCCGGCGGCGCGCGGGCCACTCGGCGATGACCTTGACGCCGACCAGCTTGGCGATCGCGTATCCCACGACTTGCGCGATCACGAGCGCGACCTTGTAGTCGATCCCGAGCGCGGTCAGCCCGCCGAACTGCGCGACCGCGAAAGGCTTGCGGAACGCGTACATCGCGAAATAAGTGCCGAACGCCATGAGCCCGGCGTAAGTGGCGAAGAACCAGCGCGGCGCGCGTGACAGCCGGCTGGTCCAGCCGCCGGGAGCTGTGAGCGCCAGCGCGGCGCTCATGCGGAGATTTTCGCCGCGATCTCGTGAATGATCGGCAGCAGTTGCGACACGTCTTCGATCACGTAATCGGCGCCTGCGTCCTCGAGTTGCTGCGCCGCCGCGTCGATCTTCGCGCGGCGTTCGGCTTCGGGCAGCGCGGCGAGATCGGCAGCGGTGAGGCCGACGCCGTTGCCCGAGGCGGAAATACCGATCGCCCAGCACCCGGCTTCCTTGCCCTCGACGATGCCCACCGGCGCGTCGTCGACCTTGATGCAGGCGCGGGCGGGATAGGCGTCGAGCGCGATCAGCGCGGCCCAGGTCATCAGCGGGGCCGGGCGCCCGCTCGGCGTGTCGCCCGAGCAGATCACGACTTCGGGCTCGTAGCCTTGGCTTGCTGCGCTCACGCGGATCGCGGCCATCATCGCCGGGGTGTAGCCCGAGCCAGAGCCGACCCTGACGCCAAGCGTCTTGAGCTCGGCAAACGCCTCGGCCGCGCCGGGGATCAGGTCGCTCGCGGCGGCCGCGGCTTCGGTCATCGCGGGCTGGAGCTTGGCATAGACACGGTCGAGATCCACCTGCGTCGCCGCCGCGCCCTTGGCTGCGCTCCAGCGCGCCGCAACATCGGGGTTGGCGAAAATCGCGGCGACGTGATCGTGCTTGGCCTTACCCATGTCGGCACGCGCTTCGGCGTCGGTGATCGGTACGCCTTCCTCGCCGAAGACCGCGAGCAGCGCGCGCACCGGTGCCATGCAGCCGAAATCGACCATCGTGCCTGCCCAGTCGAACACCACGGCGCGGATGGGAAAGCTCATTGCGGTTCTCCGAAAGATGCGCCGAACAAGTCGCCCAGCGTGCGTTCTGCCAGGCCGAAGCAGGTCGAGGCGCCCGCGCCGGTGGTGACCATGACCAAGCGGACATTGGGCGCAGGCGTCTCGATCAGGAAAGTGCGATCCTCCGCCACCGCATATGTCCCGGTCCAGCGATCGACCACCGGCGGCGGCGCATGGCCGGTCGCGCGCGCATATTCGGCGAGGATGTCCTCCTCTGCGCTCGCCGGAGCGAAGGGATCGGGCAGGTCGGCGTAATGGTGGCTGTCGCCGACCACCAGCGAGCCGTCGCCGCTTTGCGCGACGATCAGGTGCACGCCGTTGTCGAACGCACTCGGCACCTCGCTGCGCAGACGAGCCTCCAGAGCGCGCGCCTCGGGCAGTGCCGCATAGCCGGCATAGCGCGCGAGGGAGAGGTCGCTCATCAGCGGCGCCGTAAAGCGCCAGCCTGGATCGGCGAGGCGCAACATCGAGAGGCGGCATCGGCGCAGCGCATATCCGCCGATCAAGTCAGGATAGAGCGTCACGAAATCGTCGCCCGG
>CAJCHR010000413.1 GCA_903970225.1 Actinobacteria bacterium 21-64-8
AAGAAGCCCTCGACCAGCGAACTGATCGACTGGCTCAAGCTGCTGCTCCACGAAGACATGCCGCTCGAAGTGCTGCAGTCGAAGGATGCGCGGAAAGCGATCCCGCCGCTGCACGGGGCGCTGCTCAAGAATGAGGCGGACGTTATGCTGTTCGAGCGGCTGGCGTTTCTGACGCGGCGACAGAGCTGACTCGGCCCCCGGCGCTGGCTGGGGGAACGACAAGACGAAGGATATCCAATGTTCATCTCCTTCCTCGACGAACTGCGCCGCGCGGGCATTCCGGCCAGCCCCAAAGAGCATCTGGTGCTGCTCGAGGCGCTCGACCGCGAGGTGATCGCGCAGACACCGGAGGAATTTTATTATCTGTCGCGCGCGATCTACGTGAAGGACGAGAGCCTGATCGACCGCTTCGACCAGGTGTTCGCACATGTCTTCCGCGGGCTGGTCGCTCCGGGCGAAGAGACCGCGGACATCCCCGAGGAGTGGCTCAAGGCGGTCGCCGAAAAATTCCTGTCGTCCGAGGAGATGGAGAAGATCAAATCGCTCGGCGATTGGGACGAGATCATGGAGACGCTGCGCAAGCGGCTTGAGGAGCAGGAGGGCCGGCATCAGGGCGGCAACAAATGGATCGGCACCGGCGGCACCTCGCCGTTCGGCAATTCGGGATACAATCCCGAGGGCGTCCGGATCGGCGGCGAGTCCACGCACAAGCGCGCGATAAAAGTGTGGGAGAAGCGCGAGTTCCGCAATCTCGACAGCTCGGTCGAGCTTGGCACGCGCAACCTCAAGATCGCGCTCCGCCGTCTTCGCCGCTTCGCGCGCGAGGGCGCGGCCGATGAGCTCGACATCGATGCCACAATCGATGGCACCGCACGCAAAGGCTATCTCGATATCAGCATGCGGGCCGAGCGGCGCAATGCGGTCAAGCTGCTGCTGTTCCTCGATGTCGGCGGATCGATGGACCCACACGTCAGGGTCTGCGAGGAGCTGTTCTCGGCGGCCACCGCCGAGTTCAAGCATCTCGAATTCTTCTATTTCCACAACTGCGTCTACGAGGGCGTGTGGAAGGACAATCGCCGCCGCTTCGCCGAGCGCACGCCGCTGTGGGACGTGCTCCACAAATTCGGGCATGATTACAAGCTGCTGTTCGTCGGCGACGCACAGATGAGCCCGTACGAGATCAGCCATCCGAACGGCTCGGTTGAGCATATGAACGACGAGCCGGGCGCGTTGTGGATCAAGCGGATGACCGACGTCTATGCGTCGGCGGCGTGGCTCAATCCGATCCCAGAGCCGCAATGGGGCTATTCGCAGTCGATCGGCATGATCCGCGAGCTGCTTGGCGACCGGATGTTCCCGATGACGCTGAAGGGACTCGATGAAGCCGCGCGATCACTGGCGCGCAAACGCTAATTTTCGATCACGCTGAGCGAGTTCTGGCGTTTTGCGCCGCGCTTCGCTATGCGCGCCAGCATGAGCACAAGCGAAGCCTTCCGCGCCAACGCCGCCGCCGAACGCGCGGCCGCCGCCAAGACCAACCTTCCCAACCGCAAGGCGATGCACGAGCGCTCGGCGATGACCTGGGACGCGATGGCGCAGGGCGTCGAGGAGACCGCCGAGCGCGCCTCGGTCAATCTCGCCGCGAAGACCGCCGCGGCACGCTGAGCGCGTAGCGGCTGGCCTCGACGCAAGGGGCGTCGGGGAAACATTCCACAATCCGATACCTGCCTTGTTCCCCGGCGAAAGCGGGGGCCCAGGGCCGCACGCGTTTGCGCCTTACGCCCTGGCCCCGGCTTCCGCCGGGGAGCGGCGTGTCATAATAGAAGCGACGCGCACGCAGAAAGGGCCGGAGGATCGCTCCCCGGCCCTTCCCTTACAAGCTGAGTGCCTGAGTGGCGCGGACTTAGAAGTCCATGCCGCCCATGCCACCCATGCCGCCGCCCATGCCAGCCGGCATGCCGCCGCCCGACTTGTCCTCGGGGAACTCGGCGATCGTAGCTTCGGTGGTGATCAGCAGGCCGGCCACCGAGGCGGCATCCTGCAGAGCCGTCCGCACGACCTTGGTCGGATCGATCACGCCGGCCGCAACCAGGTTCTCGTAGACGTCGGTCGAGGCGTTGAAGCCGCGGGTCTCGTCATTCTCGCGCAGCAGGTTGCCCGCGACCACCGCACCGTCGAAACCGGCATTCTGCGCGATCTGACGAAGCGGCGCCTGGAGCGCCTTGCGGATGATGTCGATGCCGCGGGTCTGGTCGTCGTTGATGCCCTTGAGGCCCTCGAGCGCCTTGGTCGCGTACAGCAGCGCGGTGCCGCCGCCCGGGACGATGCCTTCTTCGACGGCCGCGCGGGTCGCATGCAGCGCGTCATCGACGCGATCCTTGCGCTCCTTGACCTCGACCTCGGTCGACCCACCGACCTTGATCACGGCCACGCCACCGGCGAGCTTGGCGAGACGCTCCTGGAGCTTCTCCTTGTCGTAGTCGCTCGTCGTGTTCTCGATCTGCGCACGGATCGCCTCGACGCGGCCCTTGATGTTGGCCTCGTCACCCGCACCGTCGACGATGGTGGTGTTGTCTTTGTCGATGGTGACGCGCTTGGCGGTGCCGAGCATGCCGACGGTGACGTTCTCGAGCTTGATCCCGAGATCCTCGGAGAT
>CAJCHR010000414.1 GCA_903970225.1 Actinobacteria bacterium 21-64-8
GGAAAGCGCGTCGAGGTGCGCGATGAGCGCCGGCGCGCCCCCCTTGTTCACGACCGCCGCGAAATCCGAGCGGCGCGTGGCGATCTGGCTGATCGCGTTCTTGTAGAACACATCGATGATCTTCCATCCGCCGGCGGACTGCCGCAGGCGATACGAAATCGCGACGTCGTCGCCCTTGGGATCCTTGAGCGTGGTGCGCACCAGCCTGTCGCCGCCGCGCGCTTCGACCTGCGGATCGACTGCGAACGACTGGCCGGACCAGCCATCGAAATTGCTGGCATACTGCCCGATCGTCATTCGCCGGAAAGCGGCGACCAGCGCGGCCTGCTGTGCGGGCGGAAAGCCGGTCCAGGCGGGCCCCACCGTCAGCCGGGTCATCAGCGCAAGATCGAAGCTTCGATCCACGACGGGCGCGATTCGGGCAGCACGTCCCTTTACGCCCGCCGCCTTGCCCGCTTTCATGATACCGATCAGCGCATCGCTGAGTGTCTGGACCGGCGCTGCGGCCGGATCGGCCGCGTAAGCCGATATGGGCGAGGAAACAGCCGCGATCGCAATAGCAGCCAGGGGAACAAGACGCATCATCGACTCCTGGGATCGCCGCGCCGGTTTCGCGGGAGGCCCTGGCCCCAGCTTTTACACTTGGCGACCGTTAACATTGATCTGCGATGTAGTACGTCCCGTCCGATTGTCACGCCCTTGCCACACACAGCCCCTTTTTCGCTCGTGCACAAAGCCCTAGATGTGCACAGCGAAGGATGACATCGGGCCGCCGCTTGGCGGAATCGGTGCATCCGCGTAAGGAGCGCGCATGTATCAGCCAGAGTCGGGCCCGTCGGACACCGTAGACGTCGGCACCAAGCTTCGCGTCATCCTTGCCGCACCGCGCGGTTTCTGCGCCGGAGTGGTCCGGGCGATCAGCATCGTCGAGCAGGCGATCGAGCGTTTCGGCGCGCCGGTCTATGTCCGCCATGAGATCGTCCACAACAAGCACGTGGTGCAGCAGCTGCGCGACAAGGGCGCGATCTTCGTAGACCATCTGTCCGACGTGCCTGACGGCGTGACCACGGTCTTCAGCGCACACGGCGTGCCGCGCTCGGTCGTAAGCGAGGCCAAGCACCGCGAGTTGCCGGTCATCGATGCGACGTGTCCGCTGGTGACGAAGGTCCACGTCCAGGGCCGCCGCTATGGCAAGGCCGGGCGCGAGCTGCTGCTGATCGGGCATCGCGGGCATGCGGAAGTCGAGGGGACGATGGGGCAGGTCGACGGACCGATCCATCTCGTCCAGTCGGTCGAGGATGTCGCCGCGCTCGATCTGCCGAATGACCTCCCGCTCGCTTACATCACTCAGACCACGCTCAGCGTCGACGATACGCGCGGCATCATCGCCGCTTTGCGCGCGCGCTTCACCGACCTCAAGGGCCCCGACGTATCGGAAATCTGCTACGCCACGCAGAACCGCCAGACCGCCGCCCGCGATCTTGCCGAGGTTAGTGATCTGTTAATCGTCGTTGGCTCAGCGACCAGTTCGAACTCGAGCCGTCTGCGCGAGATCGGCGAGGAAATGGGCGTGCCGAGCTACCTGATCGATGATGGCTCGGATTTCGATCCTGCGTGGCTCGCGGGCGTAGGCACGGTCGGCATCACCGCCGGGGCTTCGGCTCCCGACGAACTGGTCGATAGCGTGATCGCCGCCATCGCCAAGATCGCGCCGGTCGAAGTGAGCCAGCTCGACGGTGTCGTCGAAACCCTCGAATTCAGCATGCCGCCACAGCTGCGCAACCGCGCCGCCTCCAGCGTTCATCGGAGTACGCCTGCTTGACCCTACCCCTTCCCGTCGTCGCGCGTATCGGCGCTTACGCGCTCAAGAAGCACATCAGCGGTGCGAAATACCCGATGGTGCTGATGCTCGAGCCGCTGCTGCGCTGCAATCTGGCGTGCCCGGGCTGCGGCAAGATCGATTATCCCGATCCGATCCTCAACCGGCGCCTGAGCTATCAGCAATGCATGGACGCGATCGACGAATGCGGCGCGCCAGCGGTCTCGATCGCGGGCGGCGAGCCGTTGCTGCACAAGGAAATGCCCAAGATCGTCAAGGGCTACATCGCGAAGAAGAAGTTCGTGATCCTGTGCACCAACGCCCTGCTAATGAAGAAGAAGATCGACGACTACGCGCCGTCGCAATTCTTCACCTGGTCGATCCACCTCGACGGTGACCGCCAGATGCACGACCACGCGGTGGATCAGACCGGCACGTACGACGTGGCGATCGAGGCGATCGAGCTCGCCAAGGCAAAGGGCTTCCGCGTCCAGGTCAACTGCACCGTGTTCGACGGAGCGGACCCCGACCGGCTCGCGGGTTTCTTCGACGAGATGGAGAAGCGCGGCGTCGAGATCACGCTGTCGCCCGGCTACGCCTATGAGCGCGCCGCGGACAAGGAGCACTTCCTGACTCGCGACCGCACCAAGACGTTCTTCCGCGAGGTGTTCAAGAAGGGCAATGGCGCGAAGAAGTGGAAGTTCACCAACTCGCCGCTGTTCCTCGATTTCCTCGCGGGCAATCAGACGTACGAGTGCACGCCGTGGTCGATGCCGCTGCGCACCGTGTTCGGCTGGCAGAAGCCCTGCTATCTCGTCGGCGAAGGCTATGTCGACAGCTTCAAGGAGCTGATGGAAGACACCGAGTGGGACGACTACGGCGTCGGCAAGTACGAGAAGTGCTCGAACTGCATGGTCCACTGCGGCTTCGAGGGCACTGCCGCGACCGACGCGATCCGTCACCCGCTAAAGATGTTCAATGTGAACCGCAGGGGCGTTCGCACCGAGGGTCCGATGGCGCCCGACATCGATATCAGCCACGCCCGCCGCGCCGAGGACGTGCACGAAGTGCAGGTCGAGAAGGAACTGGCGAAGATCGTGGCCGACGGCGGCGGCGGGAAGCGCGTCCAGCAAGTGGCGTGATCAGGCAGCGCGGCCATCGTCGCTTACGGTGGCCGCCGCCCGCAACGGGTTTCGCCATCGATCCGGACGTCCCTTGCGCCTGCCATGCGCAGCAATAGATTTTCCCTTCCCAAGTATCGCGGGATACGTTTTAATTAACGTTGATCCCGGCGGGGCACTCGGGGAGGGGTGATTGGTGAAGAGCGATGAGGAAACCCGGCGGCACGTCGGTGGTATCGGGCGGCCATTTTCCTTCAAGCACGGTGTTGGCGACGCTGCCGAACCCGAACAGGCCGACCTCACCTCATTTTCGCACTGGAAGATAAGCCAGGAAAAGCGCGAGGAAGACGAAGCGAAGCGCAGGAGACGCGCCGCCGAGAAGCGAAGATCGGATGCCATAGCCGATGCGGACAAAGCCTTGGCGAAAAACGACAGCGTGGCGCTCGGCGAGGCGCAGGCTCGCGAGGCGTCTGCCGAAAAGGAAATTGCGGAGAATCTGACTGACGGAAAGACAAAACCGCAGGCAAATCTTTCGCTTGAGCACCGCTGGCTTGACGAGCGACGGAAGATTCTCCGCAAAGCAGGCGGTGAGCCGCTGGATGACCGGCCAGTGGCGGGGCTCGCGCTGTCGGGCGGGGGCATTCGCAGCGCGACATTCAGCCTCGGCGTGCTTCAAGCGCTCGGCGCACGGGAACTGATCTACAAGTTCGACTATCTCTCTACCGTCTCAGGTGGGAGTTATATCGGCGGCTTCTTCGGCGGCTTGTTCGCGAAGCGCGACGGTGCACCGGCGTTGATCGTCGGCAGGCCCGACAAGCACAATCCCTTCGACCAAGCGCCGCAAGCCCTTCGCCAGCTTCGCCAGTTTGGCCGCTATCTCGCGCCCAGCGGCACCGGAGACCTGCTTCGCGGCGTCTCGGTGGTCGTACGGAACGTGATCGCAGTGCATCTCGTGCTCGGCACCTTCATTATGTGGGTCGCGCTGCTCGGGGCCGCTGCCCGTGTCCAGGCAGGACTGTTGCCTCCGAAGATGCTCAAGGACGGCCTGTTCCTGACCGCGCTCCAACAAGCGCCGTTGCTGGCCACGCTTGCCCTCCCGCTGTTCCTGTTCTTCTCGCTGGGCTGGGCATTCTGGCTCACCCCGCGCGGCGACGTACCTGACGCGAACAAACCGGGTCATGTCATCGCCACATTGCGCAGCGGGGTTCTGACGACGCCGATCCTGATTGCGATCGTGGCGTTCTGCGTCTCGGCCTTTCTCTGTTGTCGCAGCGGTGGTCACAACGTTCTGGCCGACGTCATCGCCGCTGCCTCTTTGATCGTGGTCGCGGGACGAACGATCGAAGCCTGGTGGAGCGGCGTGATCACGGTACCGATTCTGGGCACCGTCGGTCTGTTCACGACGGCAAGTTATTTTGCGTATCAAAGCGGCGGCGGCGACATTCTTGCCGACATCATCATACCCGTAACTCTCTGCGCGGTCGCGAGACGGCTTTACATCAGCCTCGACGATTCCCGTGGATCGGAGTTCTTCTGGGATCGCGAGCGGAGCCGGCTCACGACGCTGATTGCATTTTCCCTCGGTCTGTTCCTTTTGTTCCTCGCTGCATCGGCGGCGGACACCGCCGGCTACTGGTTGTGGCGCATCATGACGAGGAGGCATGGGGTAACCTCGATCGCCCTGCCCGCCGTGGCCACGACCGTCCTGATCCCATATGCGCAGAAGCTTATCAAGAAACTGGGCTCGAAGACCGACGGGACGCCGATGAAGGTCTCAGGCGCACTCATCCAGACCATCGCTCTGACCGTAGTTGCCGTCCTTCTTGTGAGTTTGATGGTGATCGTATGGGTGGCGCTTGCCTACCTCGCCGTCGCCGGAAGCGCAAAGGATCTCACGGCCAAGCCCGAACTGTCCTACTGGCATAACCTGGGATTGTGGGCCATCGGACTGGGGCTCACGGCCTGGGTCGTCGGGACCACCACGACCTTCGTTAACCAATCGTCGCTGTCCACGCTTTACTCGGCGCGGCTGCGCCGCGCGTACCTCGGCGCCGGAAACGCAATGCGGATCGAAGGCAAGGTGGCGGTCGACCGCGAGCACGAAGGTGACGACATCCGTCTCAGCGATTACTACTACCAAGCCTCCGCCTCACCATTGCACCTGATCAACGTCACCATCAACGAAACCAAGAGCAAAGGCTCGAACGTTGTCCAGCGCGACCGGCATGGGCGCAACCTCGTGCTTTCCCCGGCCGGCATCTTTCACACCAACGACAGGGACGATCTGAGCCGCATCGACTGGGAAATTGGCGAGCACGAGCGGTTGCCGCTGTCGAGCTGGATTGGCATCTCGGGCGCGGCGTTTTCGACCGGGCTCGGCGCCAAGACTAACATCCGCCTTTCGTTGCTGGCTGGCCTCAGCAACATGCGCCTGGGCTATTGGTGGCGGCGGCTGGAGGAGCGCAGCATTACGACTGGCGAGGAGGTTTTTTCGACACAGCGTTTTCTGGCGAATGAGCTGATGGCCAGCTTCCCCGGCATCGACGGACCGTACTGGTATCTCTCGGACGGCGGCCACTTCGAGAACACCGCCGCTTATGAACTGATCCGCCGCAGGGTGCCGTTCATCGTGATCAGCGACAACGGTGCCGACGAACAATACCAGTATGAGGATGTTGCCAATCTCGTGCGCAAGGCACGGATCGACTTCGATTGCGACATCGACTTCCTGCCGAAAGCCGAACTCGACGCGTGTCTGGGCAAATGGACGATGATCCGCAAATCGTTCGGCACGTTGACGGAGATCACGGGCGACACGATCACTTCGCCAACCGCTATCGCCGCGCTGGCCCGGGTCACATACCGTAAGGACGGTCTGTCTGATCCGAATGCACCGGTTGGAACGCTGGTACTGATCAAGCCCCGGTTGACCGGAGATGGTCCACAGGACCTGATCCGCTATAAGGCCGCCAACAAGGAATTTCCGCAGCAGACAACGCTCGACCAGTTTTTTGACGAAGATCAGTGGGAGAGCTATTACCACCTGGGCTATCTGATCGGCCGGGCGGTGTTTACCCCGAACGACGGTCTCTGGTCACCTCACGGTATGCTGCCCTTGCCGCAGCCGAAGAATTCTTCAGGGTAACCCCATCCGCGGCCCTACGCGTGCCGCGCCCCGCTTCAATTCGGCGATCGCCCTGACGAAGCCCGCCGAAGTGCGCGCGACGTCCGCCGCCTGCCCCGGCCGCGCCGCGAGGCTTCGCAGCATCGCTTTCGCATCCACCCCGCCGTCGGGGCGCATCGAGACGGTGATCGCATGGGGGAGCAGGTGGCGCGCGCCGTCCGAAACGCAGCGCAGGATCGCTAACGGCAGTCCGCGCTCGGCCGCGACCGCGGCGGCAATATGGCTTTCCATGTCGACCGCCAGCGCGCCGTGACGTTCACCCAGCGCGAGTTTCTCGGCG
>CAJCHR010000415.1 GCA_903970225.1 Actinobacteria bacterium 21-64-8
CGAGCAGCAGTCCGAGCGTGAGCAGTGCCGTGCGAAGCATGTGTATGTCCCCCCTTTGCACGCGAAGGATTGCGTGCCCCGCGCGGTGATGTCGCGACAACCAGATCGAGACAAGCCGTGAGACTGCCCTCCCGTAAACGGGAGGGGGATTAGGAGGCGGCCGTCGTGAACACGGTGCGCCCCGCACTGTCGTCCCGCGGCCATGCGGTCGCTACGTCAGTCAGCGGGAACAGCGCGTAAGGCAATTCCAACCCTGCGGGCACCGCTGCCTCGAACACGCCAGCAATCGCGGCGGTCAACCGCTCGAAGCTCACACTGCCAAGCCCGCTGCCCATCAGTTGCAGCCCGGTCGAGCGCAGCACGGACGCCGGCACCGCGATCTCGCCGCCGCTGATCGATCCGATCTGCACGTATCGCAGCGGCGCGTCATCGTGGACGGTCCTGGCGATGGCGCCCAGCAAGCTGCGCGCACTGTCGCCCCACAAGAAGTCGAGCACGATGTCGACGCGCCCGGCGAAATGCGCACGAAACGCCTTGTCGATCGTCTCCGCATCGCCGCCAAGCGGGACGATCGCGTCGGCGCCGAGGCTCTCCAGCACCGCCCGATTGCGTCCTGTGGCGATGATCCGTCCGGCGCCGAGATGGCGCGCGATCTTCACCGCAAGCGTGCCCGAAGCGCCGGTGGCGCCGTTGACCAGCACGGTATCGCCCGGCTGGATATGCGCACGCTCGGTCAGCGCTGCCCAGGAGGCCATGCCCGCGTTGGCGATCACCGCCGCGCGGGCGTCATCGACGTCGTCAGGCAGCGTGATGATCTGGCCGGTCGGCACCACGGTGCGCTCCGCCATCGCTCCGAACGGCGTACGCGGAAGAAGGAAGTATACCCGCTTGCCATCCGCCAGCCGTCCGACACCATCGACCCCAACTACGAAGGGAAACTCGCTGCCGGCGCTGTAATGCGTTCCCGCTGCGCGGCCGCGTGCGAGATTGCTCAGCGAGGATGCGGTAACGGTGACGATGGTCTCGCCCACCACGGCGACGGGTTCGGCGAAATCGGCATAGACAGGCGCTTTGCCGGGCGCTTCGACAATGGCGGCCTTCATCGCTTTCACTCCGAGAAAATCCGTGTAATATGCACGGAGTTAACCGAGGCCAGCGATGACGTCAAGACCCGTGCATAATGCACATTTCTCGAAGCAGTTGCATGACCTGCACGGTGCGGTGCTGGACATCGTCGCGGCCATCAACGGCCCCGCGCGGGACGATCTGTTGATCCGCGAGGCCGGCATCCGGCTCGACCGCGCGCTGTTCCCGCTGCTGGTGCTGATCGAGCGGTTCGGCCCGATCGGCATCGTCGAGCTCGCCGGGCGGGTGGGCCGCGACCACAGCACGATCAGCCGACAAGTCGCGCGACTTGCCGAGCTCGGTCTCGCCTGCCGCAAACCCAATCCCAGCGACGGGCGCCTGCGCGAGGCTGCCGCGACCGACGCCGGCCGGGCGATGGCCCGCCGTATCGATGCTGCGCGCGAGCGGCTGGCAAAGCTGGCTCTGGCGGAATGGTCGCAGGGTGAGGTCGATCAGTTCGTACGATCTATCCGGCGGTATGCCGATGCGCTGCAAGGGCAGCCGATTGGGGCTCCTCGCTAGACGGTCGCATTTTCGCATTGGCGGGCGGAAAAGACGGTGACGGATGCGGGCGCACGTACGGTGTGCGGACTTGCGGCTTCCACCACCCGTGATCCCCCTCGCCCTCTGCCACCGTCTTGATCGAGCGATCCCGAAGGTCGATCGCAACGCCCCCGGTCAGATCCAGCATCGCGCGGTCGGCCTTGAGCCACGAAGGATGGCAGCTGCGCGGCAGCCGGCGATCGGCGATGACGATGTCGACGCGCTCGCAAGCAGCCGCGATCGCGCGCTCCGGCACCGCATCCTTTCCCCGAGAGATCAGCAAGCGCCAGTCGCGCCCACCCCGGGTCAGCGTCGCAGTGCAGAAGTCGTCGTTGCACCGGGCGCCCGGCCACTGGTCGAGCAGTTTCAGATCGCCGCTGCGTCCCGCGATCTCGCCCAGAGTGTCGGTGCTGTAGGATTCCACGCCGTCCTTGCCGCCGCGCAGGACCAGCAGTTCGTTCTTGCCGTCTCCGGTAATGCCGACGTGGCGTCCGTCGCCCGAGACGAGGATGTCGGGTGGGCGCAGCAGCGCGAGGTGCGCCACGCCCAGGACAATCGGCACGAAGCCCCACAGCCGCACGTGCCCTCGCCACAACGCCAGCCACAAGCCACCCGCCACGAACAGCGCAAAGCCTGCCTCTCCCATCTCGGGAAGCCAGGTCACCGCGCCGGGTTGCGAGGAGAACCAGTGTGCGAGGCCGAGCATCGCGTCGATCGACAGCCCGGTCAGCCACCACACCGGCGCGCCGAGATGAAACACGTCCAGAAACAGCGCGAGGCCGAGCAGCGGCATCGTAACGAACGTCGTGAGCGGGATCGCGACGACGTTCGCGATCACGCCATAAAGCCCCGCCCGGTGGAAGTGGAACAGGCCGATCGGCAGCAGCGAAAGCTCCACTGTCGCACCGGTCAGCAACAGGCCGACGATCTCGCGCCGGAACCGCCCGAAAAGACTTGGCTCGTGAGGCCCGAGCAGGCGCCGCACCGGCGCGGCCGAATGGAGCGAGATGATCGCCAGCACCGCGGCGAAGCTCAGCTGGAAGCTTGGCCCCGCCAACGCCTCGGGCCAGAACAGCATCACGAAGAATGCGCCCACCGCGAGCATCCTGAGCGACAGCGCCTCGCGCCCGAGCATCAGCGCGGCAAGCACCAGCAGCGCACCGACGCAGGATCGCACGGTCGGCACTTGCGAACCGGTCAGCAGCGTATAGCCGATCCCCGCCAGCGCCCCTGCTCCCGCCGCAATCACCGGCAGTCGCACGCGCAAGGCCAGCCACGGCCAGAGGCCCAGCAGCCGCGCGACGAGAAAATACACCGCGCCGATCACCGCGCTGACGTGAAGCCCGCTGATCGAGAGCAGGTGCGTGAGCCCCGCGGTGCGCATCGCATTCTGATCGCTCAGCGGGATCGCACCCTGGTTGCCGCTGGCGTAAGCGTCGGCAATCGTGCCTGCGGCGCCCGGCAACTGCGCGCGGACGTGGTGGGACAGCGACGCCTGCAGGCGGTGAAGCCGATCGGAATGATCCGAGTCGGTCACCACGACCACCTTTTCGAGCACGCTGCCGGTCGCAGAGAGCCCCGCGAACCATGCGGTCAGCGCGAAATCGTAAGCGCCTGGCAGCATTGCCGGCGCGGGCGGGACGAGCCGCAC
>CAJCHR010000416.1 GCA_903970225.1 Actinobacteria bacterium 21-64-8
CGATCGCGGCCACGGTGAACGCGCCGCCCTGAAGCGATACGAACCAACGTGCGATGCTCCGCCACGCGCGCGGAACCCCGCCACGCCCGGCCGCCAAGCGACCCATCACCATGAAACCCGATCCGATTTTGCGATGCCGGACCGCTACTTACGCTCGGTGTAAACGTCCATTGCCGATTGTGGCAGAGAGTGTGCGAGAAATGAGGGCGGTGTGGATAGAGGATCAGCTCCGGATCCGATCCGGCCTGCCTCCACTCACCCCGTCATCTCCGCGAAGGGTGCGGATCGATGTTAACGTTCCGCCCGGGAATCGGTAACGGCCACGTGCACGCACCCGCTCGCGAACAGTTGGCCAGCGCGGAGCGGGCCATCCTCGGCGTCGATCGCGGTTTCGCCCCACCAATCGGGGGGCGGCATCGCATAGCCTGTCGAAAACAGCGCAGCCCCATGCCGGACGGCAATCGCACAAGTGAGCGTCACGCCATCATGACGCCGCGCAAATGCGACGAGGTTCGCGGCTCGCGGCCCACGCACTGGCAGCGCTGCATAATCGCCATGCTCGAACAACGCCGGATGATCGGCGCGAAGCCTGAGCAGCCGCGCGATCAGGTGGAGCTTGGCGTCACCGAGGTGTTCGCCATCGCCGGTCAGCGCGTCCATGCGGACCGCGAAGTCGATCTCACCGCGGTTGTCCGGATCGACCATGCTGAGGTCCGCCATGTCGGCGCCCTGATAAAGGTCGGGCACGCCGGGAAGCAGGCAGCGCAATGCGGTTTGCGCGAGGCTGTTGGCCCGTGCCGCCGGCCCGAGACGCGCGACGAACGCGGCGAATTCGGACACGAATTCGGCGTCCGCCAGCAGCGCAGAGGCGAGTTCCTGATAATGCGCCTCGTAGTCCTCGTCGGGCGCAGCCCACGACGAGCGCAGTTGCGCCTCGCGCAGCGCCTTGAGCTGCCAGCCGTGCACGCGCGTCAGCAGACCCGGCGACGGGCCGTCCCACGCGCCGACCAGCGTCTGGAGCAGCATCATCGCATCGCCGCGATCCACTTGCGGCGCATGCCTTTGCGCGGTCTCCAGCCAGCGCCGCGCGTGCTCGGCCCAAGCCTCCGGGATCGCGCTCAGCACCGCGAGCCTTGCGCGGGCATCCTCGCCGCGCTTTTGGTCGTGAGTGGCGCTGGTCAGCATCGCGTGCGGCCAATCGGCCACGCGGCGCGCCATCGCATCGTGAAACTCGGCGATCGTGCGCGTGGGGCGCTCCGGATCGAAGCCGACGTCATTGAGCGACAGCAGCGCGCCGTAACGATAGAACGCGGTGTCCTCGACCCCCTTCGCTGCGATCGGCGCGGAGAGTTGCTGGAACCGGCGCACCGCCTCCCCGGCAAGGTCGGGATGCTCGCAGCCCGCGCCGGCGAGCCAGTCGCAGACGCTATCGAGCACTTCGGCTTCGCCCGGCGCCGCAAGCGGCCGTGCGGCTTCGAGCGCGCGTTCGCGGATGGCTTCGTCGGCCTCAGGCGCCGAGCATCCGTCGCCGTATGTCCGGTAGACCGGGAACACCCACAGCAGCCGCATGATCGCGCGGCGCAGCATCGCCGGCGTCAGTTCGCTGCGTTCGCTGGCCTCGGCAAGCGCGGCGAAGGCGGAAACGCAGGCGTCGAGCTGGCCTTCGAACTGCCATTCGAGCATGTCGCGCCGCGCGGCGAGCGCCTCTTCGGCGAAGTCCGCCGGGCGCCCGCTTGCCTCGGCCCACAGCGTGGCAAGCGGCGCGATGCCTTCGGGCACGTGCAGCAGTTCGGCCATCTCGCGCATGAAATCGTAGCCGGTGGTGCCATCGACGCCCCAATCGGCGGGCAGCGGTTCGTCGGCGGCGAGGATCTTCTCGATCACGATCCACGGCCGGCGCCCCGGCGCGGCTTGCCCGAGCTGCTCGCGCAAGCGGCGACAGTAGCCGGCGGGATCGACCAGCCCGTCGACGTGATCGACGCGCACGCCGTCGATCAGGCCATCGGCGAAAAGGTCGAGCGTCAGCCGGTGGGTGAGTTCGAACACCTCGGGATCCTCGACCCGCACTCCGGCGAGATCGTTGATCGCGAAGAAGCGACGCCAGTTGAGCACGTCGTTGGCCGCGGTCCAGAACAGCAGGCTGTAATGCTGGCGGCCGACCAGTTCCGTCAGCGCGGCCTGCCCGGCTTCGCTGGCCGGATCATGCGCTGCAAGCACGGCCTTCGCGTCCTCGCCATGCACCTGGTCGTCGGGGCGCACGGGGTAAGTCGTCTCGCCGTAAAGCCTGAGCGCCAGCGCGCCGCCGCTTTCGACCAGCCGCAAGTCACCCGCCGCGATCACCTCGGCAAGCGGCGCGCCGAGTACCGGCAATTCGACGCATTTGCGCCAGTCGATGTCGAACACGCACGCGTACCGGCTCGCCTCGCCGTTCGCGAGCACGTCGAGCCACCATGCGTTGCTGTCGCCCGCGACACCCATGTGGTTGGGCACGATGTCGATGATCAGGCCCATGTCGCGCGCCTTCAGGGCCGCGACCAGCGAACGCAGACCGGCGTCTCCGCCGAGCTCGGGGCTGATGCGCGTGGGATCGATCACGTCGTAGCCGTGCATCGATCCCGGCGCGGCGGTGGTCACCGGTGAGGTGTAGACATGGCTGATGCCGAGACTGGACAGGTACGGCACGATTGCCTCGGCATCGGCGAACGTGAAATCGGCATGGAGTTGCAGGCGGTACGTCGCGCGCGGGATCATGCGGGCACCAGCCATGCGGCGAAGCTTGCGGGCGCACCGGGGTCGCCGAGCGTGAACAGGGGCTCGCCGCCCTGCGGGAACGACACGGCCTCGTCCCCCAGATTGATCGCCAGCGTCAGGCGCGATCCGTCTGCCAGGATCCAGCCTGCGGTCACCGCCGCCGGGCCGATCGCCTCGGCACCCCGCGCGGCGGCGCCGGTAAGGTGCGGTACGATCCGCGCCTGCCGCAGCGCGATCAGATCGCGGTAGAGCGACTGCCATTCGTGCGAGTCGGGGCCGGGCTTGGGCTTCGAGCCGGCGAACGTCTCGTGCGCATTGGCGTCCGGGATCTTTTCACGCGCCTGCGGATCGCTGAACGCTTCGAACTTCGCGAACTCCTGCCGCCGGCCTTCGCGAACGGTATCGGCGAGTTCGTCGTGGAAGTCGGTGAAGAACAGGAACGGGCTGCGCGAGCCGGTCTCGTCGCCCGCGAAGATCAGCGGGATTTGCGGGCACAGCAGCAGCAGCGCAGTCGCCGCGCGGAGGCGATCGCTTGCGACCAGCGTGGTCAGGCGGTCTCCGAACGCGCGGTTGCCGATCTGGTCGTGGTTCTGGAGGAAAGAGACGAAGGCAGCGGGCTCAAGATGCGCGCTCGGGCTTCCGCGCCGCTTGCCGTCCTGATTGGGTGAGGGCTCGCCCTGGTAGATGAACCCTTCTGACAGACAGCGTGCCAGTCGCTCGGCCGGTGCCTTGGCGAAGTCGGCGTAATAGCTGCCGGTTTCGCCGGTCAGCAGGACATGGAGCACGTTGTGGAAATCATCGTTCCACTGCGCGTCGTACAGCCCGGGCGCGAGGCGTGCCGCATCGTTGTGCTCGTTCTCCAGGATCAAGTGAATGTGCCGGCCGCCGGTCTCCGCGCGGATTTCCCGCGCCAGCTTGTCGAGGAACGCGGCGTTGCCGATCGCGTGGACCGCATCGAAGCGCAGGCCGTCGAAGCCGTATTCATTGAGCCACATCAGCGCATTTTCGATGAAGAACGCGGAGACTTCAGGCCTGTCCACCGCGACCGCGCCGCCCCACGGCGTCTCCTTGGCGGCATCGAAGAAGCCCGGTGCGTAGTCGCCCAGGTAATTCCCGTCGGGGCCGAAGTGATTGTACACCACGTCGAGCAGCACCATCAGCCCGAGCCGATGCGCTTCGTCGATCAGCGCCCTGAGATCATCGGGTGATCCGTAGCTTTCGGCCGGCGCGAACGGCAGCACGCCGTCGTAACCCCAGCCCCGCGTGCCCGGAAACGCGCCGACCGGCATCAGTTCGATCGCGGTAATGCCGATGTCGGCGATTCGCGGGAGAGCGTCGGCAAGCGCGCGGAAGCCGCCCGCAACAGCCGCGTGGACTTCCTGAATGATCGCCTCGTTCCACGGGCGGCCCCGCCAGCCATCGGTGCGCTCAGCGGGCCCGCTGACAATGCTCCAGCCGTGCACGCCTCCGCGCTGCGCGCGCGAGGCCGGGTCGGGCACGGCGGTGCCATCCTCGAGCACGAAGCGATAGGCGGTGCCCGCTCGCGCGTCGCCTTCGATCGCGAACCAGCCGTCCTGCGCCGGCTCCATCGCAACCGGTGCGCGTCCCTCGATTTCGAGCGATAGGGACGCCGCCGCCGGAGCCCAGAGCACAAACCGGGTCCGTCCGTTGCCGGCAGGCTTCGGCCCCCAAAGCGGCATCAGACCGCCAGGTCGTACGTCGAGCAGATCAGCGCGGCGGAGTGTGCGGCCAGCTCATATTCGTCCTCGAGCGGTTCCTCGGGCGAGTCGGGTCGTGCGCTGTCGATCAGCAGCAGACGCTCGTTGAAAGGTCCGGGCAGCGCGAACTTGATCGCGGTATCGCCGCCGTTGACCAGAAGGTTGACCGCCTCGACCCGCCCGTCTTCGCGCTGGATCGCGCGCCGCATCGAGAGCGCGCGGCCTTCCGGGTTCTGCCAGTCTTCCGGCGCGAGCTGTACGCCGCGTTCATCCCACCATTCGACATCGTTGACCCCGTGTCCGGGGGAATCCTGCCCATAAAGGAATGTCGCCGCGTGCAGCACCGAGAACCTCGCGCGGAGCTTCGCAAGCTTCGCGACGAACGCATTGAGGCTCGCGCCCGGCT
This sequence comes from Actinobacteria bacterium 21-64-8, assembly GCA_903970225.1. Lineage (GTDB taxonomy): Bacteria > Pseudomonadota > Alphaproteobacteria > Sphingomonadales > Sphingomonadaceae > Novosphingobium. The sequence continues at coordinate 4,876 of CAJCHR010000416.1, forward strand.
CGCTGTCGAGCAATTTCCAGTCGAGCCAGCTGATCTCGTTGTCCTGGCAATAGCCGTTGTTGTTGCCGTGCTGCGTGCGGCCGAACTCGTCGCCCCCCGTGAGCATCGGCGTGCCGAGCGAGGCGAATAGCGTGGTCAGCATCGCGCGCTGAACCCTGGCCCGCGTCTCGATGATGCCCTCGTCCTCGGTCGGGCCCTCGGCGCCCCAGTTGCGCGAGTGGTTGTTGTCGTGTCCGTCGCGGTTGTCTTCGCCGTTCGCCTCGTTGTGGCGCTGCTCGTACGCGACCGTGTCGGCGAGCGTGTAGCCGTCGTGGCTGGTCAGGAAGTTGACGCTCGCCCACGGGCGGCGCGAGCGGCGGTCGAACAAGTCGGCCGAGCCTGAGAGCCGCGCCGCCAGATCGCCGCGCGTGCTCGAATCGCCGCGCCAGTACGAGCGGACGGTGTCTCGATACTTGTCGTTCCACTCGGCGAAACCCGGAGGGAAGTTGCCGAGCTGGTATCCGCCCATGCCGACGTCCCACGGCTCGGTGATCAGCTTGAGCCGCCCCAGCACCGGATCCTGCCTCAGCACGTCGAAGAACGCGGCATTGGGGTCGAACCCCTGCGGCGTGCGGCCGAGCGTGAGCCCGAGATCGAAGCGAAAGCCGTCGATCCCGAACGATGTCGCCCAGTAGCGCAGCGAATCCGCGACCATCTGGATCACACGCGCATGGCCCAGGTTGAACGTGTTGCCGGTGCCGGTGTCGTTGACGCAGTAGCGCGGATTGCCGGGCAGCAGGCTGTAATATGTCGCGTTGTCGAGCCCGCGCCAGCTCAGCGTCGGACCCAGTTCCGAGCCCTCGCAGCTGTGGTTGTAGACCACGTCGAGGATCACCTCGATCCCCGCGCCGTGCAGCCGGCGAACCGCTACGCGCAGTTCGTCATGGATATCGGCCGAGGCGAAATAGCTCGGCTCGGGCGTGAAGAAGTTGAGCGTGTTGTAGCCCCAGTAGTTCGAGAGGCCCTTCTCCTGCAGGTAGCGGTCCTGCGTATAGGCGTGGATCGGCATGAGCTCGATCGCGGTGACGCCGATTGTGTGCAGATGCTCGACGACTCGCGGATGCGCGAGCCCTGCGAAGGTGCCGCGCTCGTTGGCAGGCACATCCTCGAGCAGTTTGGTCAGGCCTTTGACGTGCGCTTCGTAGATCACCGTTTTCGACCACGGCGTGTTGGGGCGACGGTCCTGCGACCAGTCGAATATCTCGTGAGTCACCACCGCCTTGGGCATCGCCTGCGCGCTGTCGCGATGATCGAAGCCGAGGTCCTTCTGCCGACCGCGCACGGGATAGCCGTGAAGCGCGTCGTTCCAGCGGATCTTGCCGACCATCCGCCGCGCATAAGGATCGAGCAGCAGCTTGTTCGGATTGAAGCGGTGGCCCTCGTTGGGCGCATAGGGCCCGTGCGCCCGGAAGCCGTAGACGGTTCCGGGACGCGCGTTGGGCAGATAGCCGTGCCATACTTCATCAGTGCATTCGGGCAGCGCGAACTTGGCGATCTCGCGCTTGCCTGCCGTATCGAACAGGCACAACTCGATCTTGTCAGCGTGAGCCGAGAACACCGCGAAGTTGACGCCGAGCCCGTCGAAGCTTGCGCCCAGCGGGTAAGGTGAGCCGCCTTCGAGGCGGTCGGGAAGCTGGCTCAAGCAGGAGCCTTCTTGCGTGAGGTCTTGCTCGTGTCCTCAGGCGCTGCTTCGACCGGGAAATTCGGGGAGAGCGCGCTGGCGACGTCGTGCTTGGGCGGGCCGCTGCGTGCCTTGGCATCGGCCTCGCGCTCGGCATCGCCTTCGGTGGCGATCTCGGCCACGGCCTGAATCCAGTGCTCCTGGTGACGGCCGTGGGGCCGGCCTTCCGCTTCCCAAAGCGCGTGCGCGCGGTCCCTGATCCTGTCGTTGATGTGTTCCATGGCGGTTTTCCCTGATCACGGGGAGGAACGCCCCGCTCGCGTCAAAAAACCGCGTGATGACGCTTGGTTCCGGGGTGAAATTGCGGTTGGTCCAAACCGCCGACGCTCACGAATGCTCATCGATCCGTTGAGGAACTCTCATCTGAAAGCGGCCCCGCCGCTCTGGAAAAGGCCGCGAGCGTCTCCCACGTCCCAGCGACAGCGATCGAGGACACGCGATGAGCCAGTTCGAACTTGTCGACAATGACGTCGCGGACAGGCCGGACCGGCCTGCCTACGTGCCGCCGCTTCAGGTTACCACGGGCCAGCCGGCACCGATCGCGGCGAACGGCGGCCTTTCCTACATGGCCTTCGACAGGGACGGTGATGCAGGGACTGCCAGGGCGCTGGACGATGCGCTGGCATCCGTCGCGCAGGGCGAGGGAACGCGTGTCGCCCGGCTGATCGAACAGGCGCCCCCCGAAGGCATCGCGACCGAGTGGGGACTGGGCTTCCGCACCTACGAAGAGTGCCTCGATCATATCCGCCGGACCGGTATCGAGGCGCCCGCAGGCGGGCTTGCGCTGCCGCTGCCTTATTCGATCTACGATCGGTCGAGCTATTCCGTCGTGACCTCGAACGCGATCTGGCAAGATCCGGCGCGCGCCGATCTCGCCGCGGCGCTCAAGCAGAATGAGGAAGAGAGCCGTCACCGCGGCTTGTGGTTCCCGCAGGTGATGCGCGACGCGCGGCGCATCGGCGAAGTGCATCCCGGGCTCTCTCCCGACACCCCGGAGAGCATGGACCGGCTGGGCGTCGCGCTCGCCCACCTCGAATCGCAATGCTCGAACTTCTACGATTCGGCCGAGGTGGAGCGCGTGTTCTACCCCGAGATCGAGAAGCTGCTGCTCGACTTCTTCCCGGGAGCGACCGACGCGCTCGTGTTCAACCATGACGTGTTCGACAAGGACTACACCGGCGACAGGACCGAAGATCAGGCGGCGAAGAACCCGGGCGTCAACGCGCAATATGCGAACCTCGTCCACAACGATCTGAACGACAACAGCGGCCGCGTGCGCTGCCGCGAACTGCTGACCCGCAACTTGCGCAATTTCGGGCGGCCGCAGAATTATACCGAGGAAGAGGCCGACCGGAAGATGTCGCGCCGGTTCGTGTCGATCAACCTCGCCAAGCCGATGGAGACGGTCGAGCAGTATCCGTTCGTGCTCTGCGCCTGGCCGTCATTTGCCGACCAGGCCTACATTACCGATTACCGGATCTACGACGACCGCGTCGGCGAGACCCAGCGCTTCACCTTCCGGCCGGACCATGAGTGGTACTGGCTGCCGCAGCAGCAGCCCAACGAGGTCTCGATGCTCAAGTGCTACGATTCGGAAACCGACGGCTCGCTCTCGCGATGGTCGTTCCACACCGCCGCGATCGATCCGACCGCGCCGGCCGATGCGCGCTGCCGCAAGAACGTGGTCGTGCGATCTTTCGTGTTCTTCTGACCCGAGGCCCGTTTCAGACGGGCGCCAACCGGCTCCGCCGGCGCCCGTAGACGGCATAAAGCGCAAGCCCCGCGGCATTCCAGATCAGGCACCACAGCTGCGTGCGCGTCGGCAGGCTGCTGAACAGATAGACGCAGCCAGCGATCGTCGCGATGCCGATCGCGATGCCCGCCGGCACCTTGAACGGCCGGCGCATCTCGGGCGCGCGGCGACGCATCACGATCAGGCAGGTGCCGACCGCGACGAACGCGATCAAGGTGCCGGCGTTGGCCAGCGCCGCGATCTCGCCGATCGGCAGCACGCCGGCGAGGATCGCCACGAGGATCGCAGTGCCCAGTGTCACCCGCGCGGGCGTGCCGCGCCGCGACAGCCTGGCGAGGCCGCTCGGCAGGAACCCGTCGCGTGCCATCGCCAGGAAGATGCGGCTCTGCCCGTAGAAGAACCCCAGGATCACCGTGGGCAATGCGATCACCGCCGCGATCGCGATCGCGCGGGCGACACCCGGCCGCCCGAGTTCGCGCAGGATCAGCGCGAGCGGCTCCGGGCTGCCGGCAAAGCGCGTGAACGGCACCGCGCCCACCGCCGCCGCCGCGACGAGAATGTAGACCAGCGTGGAGATCGCCAGCGAGCCGATGATGCCGATCGCGAGGTCGCGCTCAGGCCGCTTGACCTCCTCGGCCGCGGTCGAGATCGCGTCGAAACCGTAGAACGCGAAGAAGATGATCGCCGATGCCGCCATCACCCCGCGCTGGACGCCGTCGGGGCTGGTGCTCTTGCCGAAGCCGAACGGCATGAACGGCGTCAGTTGCGCGCTGTCGAACGCGGGCAGCGCGACCCACACGAACCCGGCGAGAGTCACGATCTTGAGCACGACCAGCACGGTGTTGACCCGCGCGCTCTCACGCGTTCCGACGGTCAGCAGCGCGGCGACCACGCCGATGATCACGATCGCGGGAAGATTGATCACCCCGCCCAGTTCCGGACCTTGCGTGAGCGCGCGCGGAAAGCCGAGCCCGGTCAGCAACGGCGCGGCATAGCCCGACCAGCCCACCGCCACCGTCGCGACGACCAGCGAGTATTCGAGGATCAGGCTCCAGCCCACGATCCACGCGAACACCTCGCCCAGCGCGACGTAGCTGTAATTGTAGGCGCTCCCCGAGTTCGGCAGCATCGTCGACAGCTCGGCATAGGCGAGCGCGGC
>CAJCHR010000417.1 GCA_903970225.1 Actinobacteria bacterium 21-64-8
GCCGCACCAGCGCCGAGGTGTCCTGCCGCCCGCCATGCATCGCCTGGACGTCGGCGAAGAACTGGTCGACCAGCGCGGTGACCGGCAGCGCCGCACCATTGGCGCGGGCCTCATCGATCGCCAGCCCCAGATCCTTGCGCATCCAGTCTACCGCGAAGCCGAAGTCGAACTCGTCCTTCGCCATCGTCGCCCAGCGATTGGTCAGCTGCCAGCTGCCCGCGGCCCCGCCCGAAATTACCTCGAAGGTGCGATCTAGATCGAGACCCGCGTTCTGCGCGAAACGCAGCGCCTCGGCGATGCCCTGCGCTGTCGCGGCGAGCGCGATCTGGTTGACCATCTTGGCGGTCTGCCCGCTGCCCGATCCGCCGATGTGGACGATGCGCAGCGCATAGGCCTGCATCAGCGGCGCGGCCATTTCGAAGGCGGGCTTGGGGCCGCCGCACATCAGGGAGAGCCGTCCCGCCTCGGCGCCGGCCTGCGCGCCCGTCACCGGCGCGTCGAGCACGCGCAGTCCGCGGTCCTTGCCCTCGACGCCGAGCTGGCGTGCCAGGCGGGCAGATACCGTGCTGTGATCGACGAACAGGCTGCCCGGTCGCATCGTGCGGAACGCGCCCCGCGCGCCCAGCGTCACGTCAGCCAGATCATCGTCCGTGCCGACGCTCGAGAACACCGCGTCCGCACCCTCGGCGGCGTCTGCTGCGCTTGCCGCAAGCCGGCCACCATTCGCGGCGACCCAGGCCTCCGCCTTGGCGGCACTGCGATTATAGACGGCGAGATCGTGACCTGCGGCCGCGAGATGGCGGGCCATCGGCGCGCCCATCGTGCCGAGACCGAGATATGCGAGTTTCGCCATGGGCGCGGGCCATAACCCACCTTTCTTGCGGCCGCCAGATGGTCTAGGGCCGCGCGATCATGGCTACCCTCGAAACAATCGCCCGCCGCCCGGGGGATCACCCCGTCGTCAGTCTCAACGATGTCCGCATGGCACACCAGCGCATCGCGCCGAGCATCGTGCGGACCCCGACGCTGCACTCGATCACACTGTCGAAGCTGACCGGCGCGAACATCTGGCTCAAATTCGAGAATCTGCAGTTCACGGCCGCCTATAAGGAGCGCGGCGCGCTCAACAAGCTGTCGCAGCTGACCCCTGAGGAGAAGGCGCGGGGCGTGATCGCGGCGTCGGCGGGCAATCATGCGCAGGGGCTCGCCTATCATGGCGCGCGACTGGGTATTCCGGTGACGATCGTGATGCCGATACCCACGCCGACGGTAAAGGTCCAGCAGACCGAGGGCCATGGCGCCGAGGTCATCCTGTTCGGCGAGCGTTTCGATGACGCGCAGGCGCACGCGCTCGAGATCGCGGCGACGCGCGGGCTGGTCTTCGTCCACCCGTTCGACGATCCGGCGATCATCGCGGGGCAGGGCACCGTCGCGCTCGAAATGCTCGAGGACGTGCCGCAGATCGACACGCTGGTGATCCCGATCGGCGGCGGCGGGCTGATTTCGGGCTGCGCGACCGCGGCGCGGGGCCTGCGTCCCGAGATCGACGTCGTCGGCGTCCAGGCCGAACTCTATCCCTCGATGTACGGCTTCCTCAACGGCGTCGAACTGCCGTGCGAAGGCGATACGCTCGCCGAGGGCATCGCGGTGAAGCATCCCGGCAAGATCACGCGCGAACTGGTGCGCGCGCTGATCGAGGATATCGTATTGGTGTCCGAGCGCGATCTCGAGAAATCGGTCGCCTTGCTGCTGCAGATCGAGAAGACGGTCGTCGAAGGCGCCGGCGCTGCAGGTCTTGCGGCCCTGCTCGCGCATCCGCAGCGGTTCGCCGGTCGCAATGTCGGCATCGTGCTGTGCGGCGGCAATATCGACACGCGGCTGCTCGCCAATGTCCTGTTGCGCGACTTGGCGCGCTCGGGCCGCCTGGCGCGACTGCGGATCCGGTTGCAGGATCGCCCGGGCGCGCTGTTCAACGTCGCGCGGGTGTTCGACGAGCAGAAGGTCAACATCATCGAAATCTATCACCAGCGGGTGTTCACCACGCTGCCCGCCAAGGGCTTGATCACCGACATCGAGTGCGAGACCCGCGACGCTGCGCATCTCGACCGGCTGATGGCCGCGCTCGACGCCGCGGGCTATGAAGCGAGCCGCGTGGAACTCGCCTGAGCCCGTTGATCGCTTCATTCGGATCATAGGCCGAGGACGCGTTCGAAGCGCCGCAGTCGATGACATGCCCGTCGACTGCGGTCGGAGTGACCGATTGCGGGCGCAAATGCGGGCCTGGTCAGCGCCGACTTATCCACAGCCCGGCAATGCCGGATATAGCGATCCGTCGCGAAATGGGTCGTTAAGCTTCTTTTAACGGATCCCGCTCTTTCGCCCGCGCAACTCTTCGCTCATAAAGAAGTTGGCAACCATATTGGGCACGAGAGGACGGCAAAGCCGGTGACTGCACCCTTCCGTTTTCCGCGATTCTTCGTGACCACGCCGAGCCCGTGCCCGTATCTGCCGGGCAAGACCGAGCGCAAAGTGTTCACCGAACTTTCCGGCCCGCATGCCGGCGAACTGAACGACGCGCTGGGGCGGATCGGCTTTCGCCGCTCGCAGTCGGTCGCTTATCGTCCCAGCTGCCAGGGCTGCTCGGCCTGCGTATCGATCCGGGTCGTCGCCGAGGCGTTCACGCCGAGCGCGACGCAGCGAAGGACGCTGCGTCGTCACGATGATCTCGAGGTCAGCGCCTGCAAGCCGTGGACGACCGACGAGCAGTTCCAATTGCTGCGACGCTATCTGTCGGCGCGCCATCCCGGCGGCGGCATGGCCGACATGGACGAGTTCGATTTCGCCGACATGGTCGAACAGACTCCGGTGAAAAGCTTCATCATCGAATATCGCGAACCGTCGGCAAACGGCCGCTCGGGCAAGCTGGTCGCGGCCTGTCTCACCGATCAGCAGGGCGACGGCCTGTCGATGATCTACAGCTTCTTCGATCCCGATCATTCCGAACGCGAGGGGCTGGGGACCTTCGTGATCCTCGACCATATTCGGCGCGCGGCGGAGGCCAAGCTTGCTTATGTCTATCTCGGCTATTGGGTCGATGGCTCCGCGCGGATGCAGTATAAGACCCGCTTCCGACCCGTCGAGCGGCTCACCGCGGCGGGCTGGCAGCGCTTCGATCCGCCCGAATTGAAGCCGATGCCGGCCGAGCGCGCGCCGCTGCCGTCGAAGGAGCGTCCGATCGCCTGATTGCCTCTTGTGCGGCGCAAAAAAGCCCGTCAGTCTGTCGCTCGATCGATAGGATGGATCGGAGGATAATGCACGGCAAGGCGTTCGACGAGGTGTGGGGCGAGGGCGGCGCGGACGTGCCGCGCGAGGGCTTCGAGGCGCTGGCGCGCTGGATCTCGGACACGCCCGCCCATGAGCTCGATCGCCGCCAGCAGGCCGCCGAGGCTGCGTTTCGCCAGCTCGGCATCACCTTCGCGGTCTATGGCGAGGACGAGGCGGCCGAGCGCATCATCCCGTTCGATATCGTCCCCCGCATCTTCTCGGCGTCGGAGTGGAGCGGGCTCAAGGCCGGGCTCGAACAGCGGGTCGAGGCGATCAATGCGTTCCTGGCCGACGTCTACGGCCCACGCAAGATACTGGCGGACGGCATCATCCCGGCCGAGCTGGTACTGACCAACGCGCAATTCCGGCCCCAGGTCGCGGGCGTCCGGCCCCCGCACGATGTCTATGCGCATATTTGCGGCATCGACATGGTGCGCACCGGTCCAACCGACTTCTTCGTGCTGGAGGACAATGCGCGTACCCCCTCGGGCGTCTCCTACATGCTGGAGAATCGCGAGGCGATGATCCGGCTGTGCCCGGAGATTTTCGAGATGTTCGCGGTCGAGCCGGTCGACGATTATACCGATCTGCTGCTCCAGACGCTGCGCTCGGTTGCGCCGCACGGGCGTGGCCAGGAGCCGGTATGCGTGCTGCTCACGCCCGGCCACTATAACTCCGCCTTCTACGAGCATAGCTTCCTCGCCGACGCGATGGGGATCGAACTGGTCGAAGCGGCCGATCTCGAGGTCGACGACGACATCGTCTGGATGCGCACGATCGACGGCCGCGTCCGCGTCGATGTGATCTACCGACGGCTCGACGACGATTATATCGATCCATTGGTGTTCCGGCGCGACTCGATGCTCGGCGTACCCGGGCTGATGGCCGCCTATCTGGCGGGCAATGTCACGCTCACCAATGCGCCCGGCACCGGCATTGCCGACGACAAGGCGATCTACAGCTATATGCCCGAGATCGTTCGTTATTACACCGGCAGCGACGCCAAGCTGCCCAATGTCGAGACGTTCAGGTGCCGTGAGGCCTCGCCGCTTCAGTACACGCTCGACAATCTCGACAAGCTCGTGGTCAAGCTGGTCGACGGATCGGGCGGCTATGGCATGTTGGTCGGACCGACCGCATCGAAAGGTGAGGTCGAGCGCTTTCGCGCCGCGCTGATCGCGGAACCGCACCGCTATATCGCGCAGCCGACGCTGGCGCTGTCGACCGTGCCGACACTGGTCGACCAGGGTGTCGCCCCCCGCCATGTCGACTTCCGCCCCTTCTGCCTGTCGGGCGCAAACGGCGTGAAGATCGTGCCCGGCGGCCTGACCCGTGTCGCGCTCCGCGAAGGGTCGCTAGTGGTCAATTCGAGCCAGGGCGGCGGCACCAAGGATAGCCTCATCCTTGCCGATCGTCCACGCCGCCGCGCCAACACCACGCCCTCGATGCGCAGCGGAGCCGACTGATGCTGTCCCGCACTGCTGCTTCGCTATATTGGCTCGGCCGCTATATCGAACGCGCTGAATTCACCGCGCGGCTGATCGAGGCCACCATGCGCCTCGATCTTCTGTCCGCGCGCCCGGCGGGCGAGGGCGCCTGGGAAAGCGCGCTCGCCGTCTCGACCGCCGAGGAAGGCTTCTGGTTCACCGGCGAGCCGGTCACGCCCGAGGCGGTGACGCGCTTCCTGGCGCTGTCGCTCGACAATGGCAATTCGATCCGCTCCTGTCTCGACGCGGCGCGCAACAACGCCAAGTCGGTGCGTACCGCACTGACCCGCGAGGCGTGGGAGGCGATCAACCGCGCGTGGCTCGGGGTGCGCGACTGCAAGGCGGCGGGCGGCACCGCCGCGGCGCTGGCGATGGTCGACAAGCTCAAGGCCGAGGCACGCGGCTTCGAGGGCGCGCTGCACCGGATGCTGCGCAACGAGGCGAGTTTCTTCGTCCGGCTCGGCTCGGCGATCGAACGGGCGGACAACACCGCGCGGCTGATCGACGTCAAATATCATCTGCTGCTGCCCGAGGGCGAGAAGGTCGGGGGCGCTATTGATCGCGACCAGTGGACGACGATCCTTCACACCGTCTCGGCCGTCACCGCATACCGTTGGCTCTACCGCGAAGGCTTGCGACCGGGCCGGGTCGTCGACCTGCTCGTTCTGCGCCCCGAGATGCCGCGCTCGATCGCGGCGTCCGCCGAGGAAGTCGTCCAGATGCTGACCGCGATCGGCCGCCGGCTTGGTCGCCAGGGCGAGGCCGACCGCATGGCGCGGGTGCGCCAGCAGATGCTCGGCCGGTCGACCGTCAACGGCATCATCGCCGGCGGACTGCACGAATATCTGCGAGGCTTTATCGCCGAAAATGCCCGGCTCGACCAGGCGATCTCGCAACAGTTCCGGTTCGCATGATGCGCGGCTCGCTGTCCCGTCGCTGTTCCCCCGCGAAGGCGGGGGTCCAGAGCTCCGAACGCCGCGCTCGCCGCCCCTGGGCCCCCGCCTTCGCGGGGGAACAGCCGACCACGGGACCGTTCGCCTGATGCGCCTCT
>CAJCHR010000418.1 GCA_903970225.1 Actinobacteria bacterium 21-64-8
TACGTGACCCCCGGAGACGAGCCGGTCACGCAAAGGCTGTTCGCACCATCGTCTGACTGAAGGCTCGAGGGTTGGCCGCCGGTTGCCAACGGCATTGCGGAACGGCAGCCGATTTGTCACCGCCGCAGGGAGCAAGCGTCATCGGTGTGCAAGCCGAGCGCGGAGGAGGAGTCCGTGGATAGCGCAGTGAAGAGGCTGCTCGACGAGAATGACATCCGCGCGATTACCGCCGTCTATAGCGATGCCGTCTCTCATCTCGACGCAGGACGGGCAGCATCGATCTATATCGACGCCGGTATCGTCGAGATCACGGGCAACAGGATCACCGGACGGGCAGCAATCGAGGCGGGCATGCGCCAGAGCTTCGCCGAATTTCGGCTGCTTCAGCTTATCGCCCATGGGGGGTTGATCGTCGTTGAAGGAGACCATGCCCGTGCGCGCTGGTCGACGATCGAGCTCACGGTCCGCCAGAATTCGACGAACTTGAATATAATTTTCGGTCGGTACGAGGACAAGCTCGTACGCCTTTCAGAAGGCTGGCGCTTTGAGCACCGGGTGTTCTCGATGGCAGGGCGATCGCAAGTGGAGCTCGGTAAGCTGCAGTTCGATCCTACATTCTTCGACACACTCACCTATTTCACCTAGATCATCAGCGAAAGTGTCCCGCGCTCGACCCGGGTCACTGGTTTTTGCGATGAACTCGTCTGGCCATCGATAGCGTCGAGCGGTGCGCATGCACCCTCTGTTACTGTGACCTAACAACTTGACAGCTGGCAATATGATCCTGGCATATGACAGTGACTTACGCGGACGTTGTCGCGCTTGAAGGTACGGGTGTCACGCACGTGTATCAGCAAAGTTCATCGTGCCCAGGCAGGGCTGACTGATGTCGAGGCAGCTCCAAACGAGATGCTACTAATCCATGATTATCAGTCTCTACGTGAACCGCGGTCAAAACAGGTTGCTGGACAGCCGTTCCATGAGGGGCGCTCATCGCTGCGTGAAACTGCGGCTCTCTGGTCATGTGGGCCTCACGCTCCCAATTTCAGCCACGCACGGAGCAGACCCGCACGGTCCTCGCTTGAAACGGATACCAGCACATGGCCAAAGCCGAGATCGCGGAGTCGCACATCGGGCGATGGATCCGCGTCGTCTATGCAACCCTCTTGCTGGTCGTCGGTCTGACGCTGATCGTCGGCGGAGCCGTGCTGATGGCTGCCGGCGGGTCGCTGTATTATCTTATCGCCGGGCTCCTGGTGGTGGCGAGCAGCGGACTCATCTGGTGGCGCGACCGCCGGGGCGTCTGGCTTTACGCGGCGATGCTAGTCGGCACGCTCGCGTGGTCGGTATGGGAAGTGGGTTTCGAGGCGTGGCAGCTCATGCCGAGGCTGCTTGCGCCGTTCGTGCTTGGCCTGGGATTGCTGCTGCCGTCCGTTCGGAACGCTTCGCGCAACGCGCCGGTAAGCAGCATCAGCGGCTGGCCTGCGTTTGCTGTTGGACTCGTGGTGGCCCTGCTGATCGGCGCCGGGCTGAACGCGGCCGGCTCTAGACGTCCGGCCGATCCGATTTGGCAGACCGGACCGCGGATCGCGGCGCCAGGCAAGCTCGCGACGCCGCTGGCTGTAATCGGCAACGGCGAGTGGGGCGCCTATGGCAACGACCAGGGCGGCACGCGCTTCAGTCCGCTCGACCAGATCAACACCGGCAACGTCGTGAACTTGAAGGTCGCGTGGGAGGCGGACACCGGTGGGGGCGGACCGGGCGCGTCCACCGGAGGCCTCGAAGTGACTCCGATCATGGTCGGCGACAGCCTCTACATCTGCAACGGCTACGACAATGTCGTCGCTTATGACGCCGAGACCGGCAAGCAGCGCTGGCGCTTTGCGATGACGGGCTCGTTGTCGGGCAAGCCATGCCGCGGCGTCACCTATTACCGTGTTCCGGGCGCCACCGGTGCTTGTGCCGAGCGGATCTACGCATCGAGCCAGGTGCCCGACCTGGTCGCGCTCGACGCCCGCACGGGCCGGCTTTGCCCCGGCTTCGGCAAGGGCGGCCGTGCGTCGCTCAAGGCCGGCATGACCGGCGCCCCGTTCGGCGTCTACTACGTCAGCTCGGCGCCGCAGCTGATCCGCGGCAAGCTCGTGGTCGGCGGGAGTATCCTGGACAACCAGTTCTGGGGCGCGCCGTCGGGCGTGGTGCGCGCCTTCGATGCGGTGACCGGCAAGCTCGCCTGGGCGTTCGATGTCGGCCATCCGGAGCGGGCCGGCGCGCCGCCGGCCGGACAGAGCTACACGCCGTCCACCCCCAACAGCTGGGCGCCGATGAGCGCCGACGAGCAGCTTGGCCTGGTCTACCTGCCGATGGGCGGTTCGACGCCCGACCTCTACGGCGCGCAGCGGCGGCCGTTCGACGAGGCCAACGGCAGCGCGATCATCGCGCTCGATGCCGAGACCGGGCGCCCGCGCTGGCGCTTCCAAGCGACCCACCATGATTTGTGGGATTACGACATGCCCTCGCAGCCGACACTGGTGAACCTGCCGACCGCGAACGGGAGCGTCCCCGCGCTGATCGCGCCGACCAAGCGCGGCGAGATCTTCGTGCTCGATCGCCGCACCGGCCAGCCGATCAGGACCGTGCGAGAGATCCCCGCGCCACAAGGCGGGGAGGGTCCGGGCGATCACCTCTCGCCGACCCAGCCGTTCTCGGTCGGTATGCCCTCGTTCCGCGGACCCAACCTGCGCGAGGCCGACATGTGGGGCATCACGCCGATTGACCAGATGGCCTGCCGCATCGCGTTCAAGCATGCGCGCTACGACGGGCCGCTCACGCCGATCGGGCTCGACCGGCCGTCGATCGTCCAGCCCGGCTACGGCGGCGGCATGAACCACGGCAGCATCTCGGTCGACGCGGATCGCGGGATCATGATCGTGCCGTCGATGAACCTGCCGACCCGATCGCAGTTGCTGACCCGTACCGAAGCGGACAAGCGCGGTCTGAAGCTGGAGCCGGTCCACGGCGCGGTCAACTCGGGCAATCCGATGATCAACACGCCTTATGGCGCCGCCAACGGACCGTTCACGTCGTTCTTGGGCGTGCCCTGCACTTCGCCGGCGTACGCCAGCATGACCGCGGTCGACCTGAGGACCGGCCGCGTGATCTGGACCCGGCCGTTCGGCACCGGCGCCGATACGGGTCCACTCGGACTGCACTCGCACCTGCCGCTGACGATGGGTGTGCCGTTCTCGGGCGGCGCGATTACCACGCGCGGCGGCCTGACGTTCATCGCGGCCTCGGTCGAACAGGCAATCCGCGCGTACGATGTCTCGACCGGCAAGGAGCTGTGGAAGGCGCGGCTTCCGGCGGGCGGCCAGGCGACGCCGATGACCTACCGCGCGCCGCGCTCGGGCCGGCAGATGCTGGTGATCGTCGCCGGCGGCAAGCCCAGCCTCAAGACCGCGCAAGGCACCAAGCTGGTCGCCTTCGCACTCCCCGAATTGAGCAAAGGAGCTGAGTGATGAGACGGATCGCATGGATCATGGCCATTGCCGTCGCGGCCGCGCCTTCGGCGGCTACAGCGGCGCCAGCCGGGGCATCGGACGGTATCGTCCGCGCCGATGCCCGTCTTGCCGTGCCGGGATCGCCCGCCAACTTCACCGGCAAGGCGACGGTTCGTCCGATCGTCGATGCCGCGCAGATCGGGCAGACGACGATCGGCGAGGTGGTGTTCCAGCCTGGCGCGCGCAGCCGCTGGCACACGCATCCGGGCGGCCAGGCCATCTATGTCACGCAAGGCTGCGGCTGGACCCAGCGTGAGGGCGGGCCGGTCGTGCGCATCTGCAAAGGCGACACCGCGTTTGTGCCCGCGGGTATCAAGCATTGGCATGGCGCCGCCGCCAAATCGGGCATGGTGCAATTCTCGGTCACGGAGACGATCGGCGGCAGGACCGTTACATGGCTGGAGCCGGTGACCGACGCGCAGTACCAAGCCGGTGCCACCGCGGTCAGATAGCCTGACATCTCGAGCTCATTGCCATCCGGCGGCCCCGCGCGCACATTCGCGGCGATGCCGACCAGCCGCTCCGACTTCAACGATTTCACATATTTCCTGGCGATCGCGAAGCACCAGAGCTTTCGCCGCGCCGGGCTGGAGCTGGGCATCAGCGCATCGGCGCTGAGCCACGCGCTCAAGGGGCTGGAAAGCCGGCTCGGCGTGCGGCTGCTCAACCGGACCAACCGCAGCGTCGTGCTGACCGCCGCCGGCGAGGAGCTTCGCGACGCGATCGCCGAACCGTTCGATCAGATCGCGCAAGGTGTGGAGGGGCTGAACCGCTACCGCGATGCACCGACCGGCCGCATCCGACTCAACGTGCCGATCGATGCCGCCGGCCTGCTGCTCGCGCCGATCCTGCCGACCTTCGTCGAGCGCTATCCGGACGTCGAACTCGATATCAGCGTCAGCAACCGGCTGATCGACGTGATCAACGGCGGCTATGACGCGGGCATCCGCTATGGCGGCACGATGCCTGAGGACATGGTGGCGCAGCGCCTCTCTCCGGACATCCGGTGGATCGTCGTCGGCACGCCCGATTATCTGAAGCAGTTTGGCCGGCCGTCCCATCCCGATGATCTCCTCCAGCATCGCTGCCTGCGGTTTCGTCTCGGCGACGACAGCCTCTACCGCTGGGAATTCGAAAAGGACGGCACCGAGCTGAGCGTCGCGGTGCCGGGGACCCTCACGCTTGACGATAGCCATCTGATCATTGGAGCGCTGATCGGCGGCGCTGGCCTGATGTACGGGCCCGAGCCCTTGCTGCGCGCAAGGATCGACGCCGGGGAGCTGCAAGAGGTTCTGGCGGACTGGTCCGGCTTTGGCCCGGGCTTTCACATCTATTACTCCAGCCGCCGCCAGGTGCCGACCGGCCTGCGCCTGCTGATCGAATTGATCCGCGAACTTCGCCCTCTCGGTCTGTAAGTTCGCCGATCGATGATGAGCGGCGTGCAACGCTGCGTGCAACGCCAGGCTGGCTGACTGGTGAGGTCAGGGCCCCCATGTCTCTCCTGAAACGAGCCGGCTTGGCCGCGTTCGTCCGCAAGCGAGGCAAAGACATGAAACCCACCTATGATTTCAACGGCAAGGTCGCGCTCGTCACTGGCGCGAGCCAGGGCATCGGCTTCGCCGCCGCCAAGGCCTTTGCAGAGAGCGGCGCGTCGGTCGTCCTGTCCGACCGCAACGAAGGCGCCCTGCAGTCCGCCGTGGAGACGCTGACAGCGGCCGGGTACAGGGCCATCGCCGTCCCATGCGACGTCATCATCGAGGCCGAGGCCAAGGCGCTGGTCGAGCGCACCGTCGCCGAATTCGGCCGGCTCGACATGGCGTACAACAACGCCGGGATTATCGGCCCGTGGGGACCTGTCACCGACGAGACCGAAGCTGGCTTCGACGACGTCCACGCCGTCAACCTCAAGGGAATCTGGGCGTGCATGAAGCACGAGCTGATACAGATGGAGAAGCAGGGCAGCGGATCGATCGTCAACTGCTCGTCGCTGGGCGGCTTGGTCGGCCTGCCCAATCGCGCGGCCTATCACAGCTCCAAGCACGGCGTGCTCGGCCTCACCAAGTGCGCGGCGCTCGACTTCGCCACCAAGAACATCCGGGTGAATGCGGTCTGCCCTGGCACGATCGAGACGCCGATGGCCTCGGGCATCGACGAGGCGGCGCTCAAGGAGATCATGCGCGAGCAGTCGATCGGCCGTCTCGGCCAGGCTGATGAGGTGGCGGCAGCCGTGCTGTGGCTCTGCAGCGATGGCGCGAGCTTCGTGCTCGGCGTGGGGCTGCCGGTCGATGGCGGATTTACCGTACACTGATGGCACACGCGCCGTCTCTCGACCGCCGGACGGCGATCGCCATGACCCTGGCGGCCGCCGTTCCCTGGCCCGCTTTCGCAGGAGATTTCAACATGCCCACCGAACCGACCAACGCCCGCAAGTCCTTCGGGGACATCGCGCCGCACCTTGCCGAGATCACCGACAAGGTGCTGTTCGGCGACGTTTGGGAGAACCCGGCGCTCAAACCGCGCGATCGCAGTTTGGTGACGATCACCTGCCTGATTGCGATGTACCGCATCAACGAGATGGCGTTCCACATCAAGAAGGCGCTCGAGAACGGCGTCACCAAGGATGAGATCGTCGAGACGATCACGCAGATCGCCTTTTATGCCGGCTGGCCGCCGGCAATGACCGCCCTGCCGATCATCAAGCAGGTTTTCGAGGAAGCGTGCGCCTGAGCGACTACCGAGAGCACATCTTCCCGCACCACACACATCAAAGGACAAGCATCATGAAACTCATGCCCGCCGGATCGCAGCCCTCACGGAAGGGGCCCGAACAGAACTTCACCGGCACTGTCCGGATCGATCCGCTCGCCGCCGCCACCGGCCCCGCCACGGTATCCTGCGCGGCGGTGACGTTCGAGCCCGGCGCACGCTCGGCTTGGCACACCCATCCGCTCGGCCAGATCCTCGTCGTCACCGCCGGCTGCGGCTGGACTCAGTGCGAGGGCGAGCCGATCGTCGAGATCCGCGCCGGTGACACGATCTGGTGCCCGCCCGGCCACAAGCACTGGCACGGCGCTTCCCCGACCACTGCGATGACCCACATCGCCATCCAGGAGGCGCTCGACGGCAAGAACGTGGTGTGGATGGAGAAGGTGACCGACGAAGAGTATCTGGTCGGGCCGCCGAGCCGTGATGGTCAGTGATTATGGGGCACCGGAACGTGAAGGCCAGCGCAGTGCCTAACCACAAATCGGAGTGAATTTTCATGAAGTATCGCAAGCTGGGCAACACTGGCATCGTCATCTCACCGATTGCGCTGGGGACGATGTATTTCGGGTCCGAGACCCCCGAGGTGGAAGCCTTCGCGATCATGGACGCCTTTGTCGAGGCGGGCGGCAATCTGATCGATACGTCGAACGTCTATGTCGGCGGCGAAGCCGAAGCGACGATGGGGCGGTGGTTTGCCAGCCGTCCGGCGGACATGACCGGGAAGGTTGTTCTCGCCACCAAGGGCCGCTTCGGTGACGACAGCGTCGACCCGAACGGCGCCGGCCTGTCGCGCCGAGCGCTCACCCGCTCGCTTGACGGTTCGCTCAAGCGTCTCGGTGTGGACGTAATCGATCTCTACCAGCTCCATGCGTCGGACATGAAGACGCCGGTCGAGGAGACGATCGCGTTCCTCGCCGATGCCGTTCACGCCGGCAAAATCCATTACATCGGCCTTTCGAACTTCACCGGCTGGCAGCTCCAGCTCTTCGTCTCGACCGCACAGGCGATGGGTGCGCCGATCCCGGTCAGCCTGCAGCAGCAGTACAGCCTGCTCTCGCGCGAAAGCGAATATGAGATGATCCCGGCCACCATCCACAACGGCCTCGTCAGCCTGCCCTGGTCGCCGCTCGCCGGCGGGTTCCTGAGCGGCAAGTATCAGCGCGGCGCAAAGCCCGCGGCCGATACTCGGGCCGGATCCGACAAGCCGCTCTACCAGTGGGTATCCGAGGAATACGCCAATAGCGATCGCAACTGGGCGACGATCGCCGAGGTGGTGCGGATCGCCAAGGAGATCGGCGCGACGCCGGCGCAAGTGGCACTCAGCTGGATCAAGGATCGTCCCGGCGTCGGCGCGCCGATCCTCGGCGCCCGGACCGTCGAACAGCTAAAGGACAGCCTCACCGCTGCCGGCCTGGCGCTCGATGATGCGGCAACCGCAGCGCTCGAGACGGTCAGTCGCCCGACACCAGGTGGTTATCCTTACGGCACCTTCGGTCAGGGCCAGCGCAACCGCGACCTTAAGGACGGTGTGCCGGCGCCGGGTATCCCGGTCGAGGCGGGCTCCCCGCATCCGACCGGCCGCGCCTGAGCGCGATCAATAGCCGCGCGCTGCAGCCCTCTCCCGCAGACCTCCAAGATATGACCGCGCGCACCGTTGGGGGGTGAGGTCGTCTACCTCTTGATCGGGCCTGCGGCGCGCGTCTCGGGATCGGGGCCGCCACGCTTGTTCTGGTCGAGTGCATCGACCGCCTCGATGTCGTCGGTAGCCAGCGCGAAATCGAACACGTCGATATTCTCGGCGATGCGCGCGGGCTTCACCGACTTGGGGATCACAGAGACGCCGCGATCGAGATGCCAGCGCAAGATCACCTGCGCGGGCGACTTGCCGTATTTTTCCGCGAGCGCGACGATGACCGGGTGAGTGAGCGGATCCTCCCCGCTTTCCCAATAGCGATTAACGCCGCCGATCGGCGACCAGGCCTGGGTGACGATGCCAAGCTTGGCGTTGGCCGCGCGAAGATCGTTTTGAAGGAGGAACGGGTGCAGCTCGACTTGGTTGATGACGGGCACGACATCGGCGCGCGCGATCAGCGCATCGAGATGGTTGGGGTTGAAGTTGCAGACCCCGATCGCCCGTACGCGGCCTTCACTTAGCAGCCGCTCGGCCGCCTTCCACGAGGCTACCGTGCTCTCGAACGTCTTGGGCAGCGGCCAGTGGAGCAGATAGAGGTCGAGCGTGTCGAAGCCGAGCGCTGCCAAACTGCGATCGAACGCGCGCAGCGCCTCTTCGAACCCGTAATCGTCGGGCTTGAGCTTGGTCGTGACGAAGATCTCGGCGCGGTCGATGCCGCTCGCGCGGATACCCTCGCCGACCTCGGCCTCGTTGCCGTAAGCGGCGGCGGTGTCGATCAGCCGGTAGCCATCGGCGATTGCGGTGCTGACCGCTGCGACGGTTTCTTCGGGCCCGCTCTGGAACACGCCGAGGCCCAGTGCCGGCATGGCGATCCGGTTGCTAAGATCGATCGTGAAGGATTTGGCGATCATCGAAGGTCTCTCCGTCAGACAAGTCCACGTTGGAACACCGGCTGGAGCGCGGCAGACATCACCTTAACCGGCTGACGCGATCGTTGACCAGCCTGAGGCTCAGGCTCAACCCCGAAGCGGGGATCGCGCCCGCCGCTTCGAACTCGCTGAACACGGCGGCTTCAAGGATCGTGTTCGCCGGTCTGGCGAACCGGACAAGCTCGGGAAGAAGGTGGGGCCGGTCGCTTGCCGAATGCCGACCGTTAGCCTGATGCCAGGCAGGAATTTCGACCGTGAAGATCGATCCCTCGGTCCGCAGCTTCTCACAGGAACTGCACGTCGCCACTGCCGGCAAGGGCGGATCGTGCGCCTGGGGAAAGTGGTTGCCAGCCCTCACGGGCGTCTCCCACCTGGAAGCTATCGTGTTGGTTAGCCGGTTCGCGCAACAAGGACCTTTTCGGCTTCCGTTAAGATCGAATCGGCCGAAGCCCGCGAGTGGCGACACCGCTGACAGGTCGGGGCGCATTGCGGGCAGATTTTCACGCGTAATGCGAAGGTCCTTGGCGCGGATGTCCTCTACTGTCCGCGATCGGAGTATGTTGTTGGTAAAGTGTATCGGCGACCAGTGGCTTGCCTCGCGCCGGGCATCGCACGCCGTTGAAACACCGATCACTCGGCTGAACCGGCCACACGAGAAGAGAGAAGAAATGGGGATCCAGGATACGTTGAGCGGCGAGACGGCGATCTACCCGATCTTCGGTGATCCGATCGTCTTCGTGAAAGCGCCCCAGCGGCTCACCGCAAAGTTTGCCGAGCGGGGACACAACGGAATTTGCGTGCCCATGCAGGTGCCGGATGGGGCGCTGCAGGCGTTCATGCGCGGGCTCTCGGTCGTGCCCAACGTGCGGGGACTGCTCGTGACCATGCCGCACAAGAACACGACCTACTCCTATTGCGCGACGTCTTCGGAAACCTCGCAGCTGTTGCAGGTCGTCAGCGTCGCACGCCGTAATGAAGACGGGACCTGGCACGGCGATATGCTGGACGGCCAAGCTTTCGTGGAGGCGCAGAAGAAGCAGGGAGCGAAACTCGGCGGGTCGCGAGCGTTGCAGATCGGCGCCGGCGGC
>CAJCHR010000419.1 GCA_903970225.1 Actinobacteria bacterium 21-64-8
CGATCCAGTCGAGCCCGTAAAACACCGCGAAGATGCCGAGACTGATCGCGCCAAAGTTCAGAAACGGCAACACGATCAACGAGAGGCCGCGCAGGCCGTAATAGATGAGCAGCAACCTGCGGGGGTCGTAGCGGTCGGTGAGCCAGCCCGAGGCAGTCGTGCCGAACAAGTCGAACAGGCCCATCGTCGAGAGCAGGCCCGCGGCGGCGAAAGGTGCGATACCGTGGTCGCCGCAGAACGCGATCATGTGAGTGCCGACGAGGCCGTTGGTGGTGAGTCCACACACGAAGAACGTTCCGAACAGCAGCCAGAACATCGGCACCCTGCTTGCTCGGCCCAATGCCGAGATTGCCAGACCGACACCTGCCGGCTTGCGGTCCGGCGGCAATGCATCAGGCTCTTCGCCAAAGCGGCTGAGCGCGACGTCTTCAGGGTGCTCGGGAACCAGCAGCGCGACGATCGGAACCAGCACAAGGCATGCGATGCCGACGGTCTCGACCACCGGTTGCCATGCGCCAGCCCGCGTGAGCCAGGCAAGGAACGGCAGGAAGATCAGTGATCCCGTCGCAGTGCTCGCGGACAGCAGCCCCATTACCAAGCCTTGCCGCTTCGCAAACCAACGGTTGACCACTGCCGCACCGAGCACACTGGTGATCGCGCCGCTGCCGATACCCGATATGACGCCCCAGCTCAGCAAATATTGCCAGCTCTCGGTCATCCACCGGCTGGCGAACGTCGCGCTCGCCATCAGCAGTAGCCCGCTGATCATCGTGCGGCGGATGCCGAGCGAGAGGAACAGCGCCGCCGCGAACGGCCCGACGAGGCCGTAAAGGAAGATGCCCACGGCGGCCGTGAGCGAGACTGTCGCGCGATCCCAGCCGAAGTGAAGCTGGAGCGGCACCATCAGCACACTCGGTGCCGAACGCACGCCGGCCGCGACGAGCAGCGAAAGGAACGTGACCGCGCCGACGAGGATCGCGCGGTGGCGGATCGGGTGGTCGCTCCGGATCATGACCGCGCCTCGCGCACCATCGCCAGCACGTCGGCGGCTGCATCGTGAAGGCGCGTCCAGCCGTCATGGCCCAGGCTCGCCTGGATCGCGGCCTGGCTCCCCTCCCACGCGGGCTCTGCGGCATGCATCACCTCGGCCCCGGCATCGGTCAGCCGCGCAAGCCTCACGTGGCCGCGCGGCGCGGATTCGGTGGTTATCCAGCCGTTGGTCTCGATCGGACGGAGCGCGCGGTAAAGCGTCGTACGGTCCATCGCGAGTTGCTCGGCGAGCACGCTCAGTGCGATCGGCTGACCGCGCGCAATATGCCGCAGCACCGCGAACTGTGCGATGCTCAGGCCAAACGGCGCGAGATTTTCGTCATAGTGCCGGGTCAGCGCGCGCGTCGCCTTGCGTAGCGCGGTGCAGGCGCATCGTGAGGATGTTACATCATGCATATACATCATATGCGGTAAACTTCTAATATGGTCAATCGCTACCGTTTGGTAAAAGTCCGGCCCATCCGGATCGGCTGGCGCGCGGCGGCGAAGATCGCGCCGCCCGAGACCCGGCTGTTGCGCAGCACCAGCACGACGGTGTCGCCTGCCTCGATCCGCACATCCTCGCTGGGGTGCACGAAGCTCGGGCCGTCGGCTCGGTCGATCTGGACGACAAAAAAGGCGCCGTTGCCCCGCCGCTCGGCCTCGGCGACGGTGGCACCGGTGAGCGCACCTTCGCGCGGCACGGTAATCGCCTCGAGCTCGAGCCCGAACTCGTGCAGGCCGCGCTTGAGATCGCGCACGTGCGGGGATTCGCCGATAAACTTGGCGGTGGTCGGGTAGAGGATCATCTCGGCGATCCGCTCGGCGCCGATGTGCGTTGGCATCACCACTTTGTCGGCCCCGGCATGGATCAGCTTGCCCTCGGTGGTGGGTGCTTCTCCGCGCGCGATGATCTCGAGCCGGTTGTTGAGATTGCGCGCGGACAACGTGATGAACACGTTCGCGGCATCGTCGGGCAACACTGTCGCGAGCACCCGCGCCCGCTCGATCCCGACGATATGGAGCGCCGTTTCGTCGGTCGCATCGCCGGCAAAGCACAAGTAGCCGGCCGCTTGGGCTTCGGCGATGCGAGTAGTGCTGCGTTCGAGCACGACGAAGCTCTGGCGCGCTTTTGCCAGCTCCTTGGCGAGCTCCACGCCAATACGGCCGAAGCCGCAGATGATCGTATGGCCGCTCAGTTTCTCGATCTCGGTGTTCATTCGGTCGACCCCCAGCATGCGGCGGAGTTGATAGTGCGCGAAGACCTGAATCAGCGCACCGGTGAACACGATCATGCCGGTGCAACCGAGCACGATCGTCGACATCGTGATGACCCGCAGATAGGTCGTGTCGATCGGCCGGACTTCGCCGTAACCGACCGAGAAGATCGTCAGCGTGACCATGTAGATCGCGTCGCCGAAGTTCCAGCCGGCGTGGATGAAGCCGATCGTCGCGAATACGAAGATGATTGCGACGAAGCCCATTGCGCGCAGCAGGTTCTGAATCGGCGATCCGAGCACGCTTGACGCGCGGTCGCCCTCATTCAGCCAGCTGTCGGCCATGCGTTTGTCGAAAACCCCCTACGTCGTCTGCGAGGGAGAGTGGCGGTGCGTCACGCGATTGTCCAGCGACGCGCCGTGCGCCCCGCTGGACGAGCCGTCGGACCGGCCTACCGATCGCGCTGGGCGAGGAGCCTCAGCCGCAATGCGTTGAGCTTGATGAAGCCCTCGGCGTCCTTCTGGTCGTATGCGCCGGCATCGTCCTCGAACGTGACGTGGCGTTCGGAATAGAGGCTGTCGGGCGACTTGCGGCCGACCACTTGGGTCAGCCCCTTGTAGAGTTTGAGCCGCACTGTGCCGTTCACCTTGGCCTGCGAGAGGTCGATCGCGGCTTGCAGCATTTCGCGCTCGGGCGCGAACCAGAAGCCATTGTAGATGAGCTCCGCATACTTTGGCATAAGCTCGTCCTTGAGATGCGCCGCACCGCGATCGAGCGTAATCTGCTCGATCCCGCGATGCGCGACCGCGTAGATCGTACCGCCGGGCGTCTCGTACATCCCGCGGCTCTTCATACCGACGAAGCGGTTCTCGACCAGATCGAGCCGGCCGATGCCGTGCTTGCGGCCGAGTTCGTTCAGCGCGGTGAGCAAGGTCGCGGGGCTCATCGCCTCGCCGTTCAGAGCGACGCCGTCACCGCGCTCGAATTCGATCGTGATGTACTCGGCTTCGTCGGGCGCGTCCTCTGGACTGACGGTCCGCGAGAACACGTAATCGGGCACTTCGCTCCAAGGATCCTCGAGCACTTTGCCCTCGGAAGAGGTGTGCAGCAGGTTCGCGTCGGTCGAGAACGGGCTTTCTCCGCGCTTGTCCTTGGGCACCGGCACCTGGTGCTGTTCGGCCCATTCGATCAGTGCGGTGCGGCTGGTCAGCTCCCACTCGCGCCACGGAGCGATGACCTTGATCGTCGGATCGAGCGCGTAAGCGCTGAGTTCGAAGCGGACCTGGTCGTTGCCCTTGCCGGTGGCCCCATGCGCGATCGCATCGGCGTTGGTCTCGCGTGCGATCTCGATCAGGCGCTTGGAGATCAGCGGTCGCGCGATCGAAGTGCCGAGCAGATAGTCGCCCTCGTAGCGCGCGTTGGCGCGCATCATCGGGAAGACGAAGTCGCGGACGAACTCCTCGCGCAGATCGTCGATGTAGATGTGCTCGTCCGGGATGCCGAGCAGCTTGGCCTTGGCGCGCGCCGGTTCCAGTTCCTCGCCCTGGCCGAGATCAGCGGTGAACGTCACCACCTCGCAGCCGTACGTCACCTGGAGCCACTTCAGGATCACCGAGGTATCGAGCCCGCCCGAATAGGCGAGGACGACACGCTTGATCGCGGGGGGCTGGTCGGCGGACATGGGCGGGAACTCCGGGAATGCTTGGGACTTGCGCGGCGGCGCGTATCAGGCGCCCTGGTCGCTCGCAACCATACTCGGCGGCGGCGGGGTTACTGTAGGGCGGCTTACTGCCGGGCGAGAAACAACACGTCGCGCGGCTGGGCCAGGAGATGCTGCCCCGAATCGACGAAGATCGTCTCGCCGCTCGCCAGCCATCCCTGGGCGAGGAACAGCGCGGCTGCGGCGATCTCATCGGCGCTCGTCCGGCGCTTCAGCAGGTTCATCCGGTGCGAAGCTTCGGCTTCCTCTTCGCTCTGGTCATGACTCGCGAGAATGGCGCCGGGGGCGATTCCGTAGATCCGGTCGGCCGGAGCAGGCGCCGCCATCGCCAGCATCGGTACGGTCGCGGCCAAGGCGTGCTTGCTCATCGTGTACGAGAAGAAGTCCGGATTGGGATTCTCGAGCTTCTGGTCGGTGACGGAAATCACCCGCCGCCCGCCGGAGGCTCGCGCATGTTCGAGGAAGGCCTGCGCCATGCATACCGGCGTCGCGGCATTCACGCGCATCGAACGCTCGAACACGTCGGGGTCCAGCCGTTCGGCGGTGTCGAGGCTGAACGTCGCGGCGCTGTTGATCAGCACGCGCCAGTCGTCAAGCCGTTCGGCGAGCGCCGTGACCGCGTCGGCAGCCCCCGCAGGATCGTCGAGCGCGAAGGAAATGGTCTCTGCCGACGGCAGCGCCCGGGCCAGCGCCTCCGCCTCCTCGCGCGAGCTGCCGTAATGAATCACGACGTGCCAGCCCGCAGCGCCGAATGCCTGCGCGATCGCACCGCCGA
>CAJCHR010000420.1 GCA_903970225.1 Actinobacteria bacterium 21-64-8
ACGCCGCCTTCGACGAGGCGTAGGCGCCCCAGAACGCGCGCGGGTTTTGCGCCACGCCGCTGGTCAGGCCGATCACGCGCGGGTTCGGGCTCTTGCGCAAGAGCTGGTCGAAGTTTGCGATCAGCGATTGCGTCGCCAGTACATTGACGGTCAGTGCCTGGCTGAACTGCTTGGGGTCGATATCCGCCACCGACGTAAGCTGCGGCAGGATCGCGGCATTGACGATCAGCGCATCGAGCTGACCCCAGCGTTCGTGCACCGCGCCTGCAAGCCGCGTGACGCCGTCGGGCTCGGCAATGTCGACCGGGGCGATCGTGGCCGAGCCGCCGGCCTCGAAGATCCGCTCCTCGATGCCTTCAAGCGACTTGGCGTTGCGCGCGGTGAGGATGACATGAAAGCCCGCCTTGGCGAGCGCCAGTGCGGTTGCTGCGCCGATGCCCTTGCTCGCGCCGGTCACCAGCGCGATCTCCTGTCCGGTATTGTCGGTCACGCGACTTTGTGGACCGGCAGCGTCAGCAGATCGTGAGCGTCGCGCTCGCTGAAGTCGGTCAGGCGCGTGGGGTATTCGCCCGAGAAGCAGGCGTCGCAGTATTGCGGGCAGGCGTTGTCGCGGCCGGCCTCGCCCACGGCGCGGTAAAGTCCGTCGATCGAGACGAACGCGAGGCTGTCGGCCTGGATGAAATCGGCCATCGCGGCGGTGTCCATCTGCGCGGCGAGCAGCTTCGAACGCTCGGGCGTATCGACGCCGTAGAAACAGCTGTGCTCGGTCGGCGGGCTCGCAACGCGAAAGTGCACTTCGGTCGCGCCCGCATCGCGCATCATCTGCACGATCTTCATCGACGTGGTTCCGCGCACGATCGAATCGTCGATCAGCACGATCCGCTTGCCCTCGATAATCGCGCGGTTGGCGTTGTGCTTGCGCTTGACGTCAGCGTGGCGCGCCTCGTTGCCGGGCTGGATGAAGGTGCGCCCGACATAGTGCGAGCGGATGATGCCGAGTTCGAACGGGATGCCCGATTGCTGCGCATAGCCGATCGCGGCGGGCACGCCGCTGTCGGGCACGGGAACGACGATGTCCGCGTCTGCGAACGATTCCTTTGCAAGCTCGACACCGATCTGCTTGCGCACCGCATAGACGGATTTGCCGTCCATCACCGAATCCGGCCGGCTGAAATAGACGTGTTCGAAGATACAGGGGCGAGGGGCGATCTCGCCGAACGGACGGTGGCTGGAGATCGTGCCATTGTGATCGACCTGGATCAACTCGCCCGGCTCGACCGAGCGGACCAGTTCGGCGCCGACGATGTCGAACGCGACGGTCTCGCTGGCGAAAACGATGCCGTCGCCCAGCCGGCCCATGACGAGCGGGCGGATGCCTAGCGGATCGCGGCAGGCGATCATGCCCTCACGCGTCATGCAGATCAGCGAGAACGCACCCTCGACCAGCCGAAGCGCGTCGACGAACCGGTCGAGCAGCGTCGGGTATCGGCTGGTGGCGACGAGGTGAATGATCACCTCGGTGTCCGAGGTCGACTGGAAGATCGCGCCGCGCTGAACCAGTTCGCGGCGCAGCGCCATCGCGTTCGAGATATTGCCGTTGTGCGCGATCGAGAACCCGCCCGAAGCGAGTTCGGCGAACAGCGGCTGCACGTTGCGCAGGCCCGCGCCGCCGGTGGTCGCATAGCGGACGTGGCCCGAGGCCATGTCTCCGGTCAGTTCGCCCAGCGTTTCCTTGTTCGAGAACACTTGCGCGACGTGGCCGACGCCGCGGTGGATCAGGAATTCGCCGCGATCGTAGCTGACGATGCCGACGGCTTCCTGTCCGCGATGCTGAAGAGCGTGGAGGCCTTGCGCGGTGACCGAGGCGGCGTCGCGGGCGCCGATCACGCCGAAAACGCCGCATTCCTCGTGAAGCGCGTCGTCCTCGTCATTGAGGAAGGGATGCCTGAGGTTCATCGAATCGTCCCGCCGGGCCGCTCCAGCACCGCGCATGTGATGTTTCGGCGGCTATAACGCAAGTGTCACAATGGCTAAGCGGTGGGAAAGGGGGGCGAGCCGTGCGGTTCGACCGTCATCCGCGAAAACCGGGGCGCCGGGCGTCGGCGGACCCTGAGCGCGGGTCAAATTGATACAGATTATGATTGTTGGAACCCGTACGAGAGACCGCAATACAATCAGATTGGGCGGTTATGTCGTCTGAAATGGGTTTGGATCATAAGATATTTCGCGATTTCTTGATTCAGATAATGATCGAGAAAGAGCATGGCGTTTAATACGGGCAAGGGCCGGAGCACCCGCAACCCCCCCCGCTTCGGCACAACCTCGCTCCCTGCCGTAGAGCGTGTGCTCTCGGCCGAACCGCCAGTTGGTGCGGCTGCGATCAGAGCCAGCGGACCGAATTCGCGGCGGATACTCGTCCGGAAGGGGTTCCATGGGCGCCATCGGCCGGTTCCGGCGATCGAGACGCCTATTCCTGTACCCTGCCAGCGAGGGTGTCTCTTCGACTTGCTGCGGTGCGCAGGCGGCGATGCAGGTAATTCTCGTCGAAGCCCGCGATGATCGCGAGCTTTGGCGCGTCGATGATGTGCAGGCTGCCCCGCCTTATGCTCATCGCGCCTGCAAGACGAAGCTCCTTCAGGATGCGATTGATATGAACGGCCGTCATTCCCAGCGCGTCGGCGAGCACGATCTGGGAGGCGGGAAGCACGAACTCCGCGGTCGGGGCGAGCCCGATCACGCGCGCACGGGCGTAGAGCTCGCACATCAGATGGGCGACGCGCTCGATGCTCGTGCGCCGGCCCATGCTGACGATCCAGGCCCGGAGAGTGGCCTCGTCGATCAGCTGCGCCACATACATCGCCCGCGCTATTCCGCGATGCCGGTCCATCAGTTGTTCCATGTCCACTCGCGAGATCATCGCAACACGCGCGGGGGTGAGCGTCTGGATGCTGTGATCCATCTCCGCCAACATGCCGAGATGCAGATCGCAGGCGTCTCCGGGCATGAGGAAAGCGGTGATCTGGCGCAGGCCGTTGGGCAGGATCTTGTACCGGAATCCCCAGCCTTCGATCATCACGAAGATGGGGCCGGGAAGATCGCCCTCGCGAATCAGGTCATGTTTGGCGGCAATCTTGCGAGGGCGGGCGGTAACTGCCTCGAGGGCATCGACTTCACCAATGGTCAGCGGTCCAAAACCTAGAAGTTTTTGAACGAACCGGTTTGTCATCACCGACCAATAACGAATACGATCAAGAAAAAATATTGCGATAAAACATTGTCGTAAATTAAGTTTGAATGGCATTCGCTTGCGCTTGTGGCTACCTTCCTGGGAGGTTGGCGCAACGGTGCTCGCCGCTCAGGCGAACGCAGACATGGTCGACTCCAAGTTTATGCCTCCGGGCGAGCCGTCTTCTTATCCACACGGTGAAGCGGCGTTGTTGCTTGTCGAGAGCCTGATCCACTTCCTGATCGAACGGTCGGTGATGACCTGTGTGGAAGCCATAGACGTCGTCCAGATCGCATCCGATGCGCATACCGAGATCTCGCTCGATCGCGGAGAAGGTCCGGGGCTGAAAGCCACCGCCACCGGATTGCTTGCGAGTATCGCCGCGAGCCTTGCCATCGACATTCGGTAAGCAAAAGGTCGGCTCCGGCGGTGTCGGTGCTTCGATCTGGCAGGATCGTGAGCCGTTCACATCGTGTTAGTCGCGAACCGACCACGGCCCTCCCGTGCTTGTGCCACCCCCCGCCAGCCTCTACATCGCCGGGCAATCCCGCCCCCTGTCGCACTGGTCCCCCGCTTGATCCTCAGCCCTTTCGAATGGACTATCGCCCGGCGCTACATGCTGCCCGGGCGCGGCGAGGCGTTCATCACGCTGGTGGCGGGGATCAGCCTCGTCGCGGTGATGCTCGGCGTGGCGGCGCTGGTCATCGTGATGAGCGTGATGAACGGCTTTCGCGGCGAGCTGTTCGACAAGATCGTCGGGCTCAACGGCCATGCGGTGATCCAGGCCTACGGCGGCCGGCTCGACAATTGGCAGGGGCTCTTGCAGGAGGTCCGCAAGACACCCGGCGTCACCCGCGCCTCGCCGCTGATCGAACAGCCGCTGCTCGCCAGCTTCAACGGGCGGGTCGAGGCGATCCTCGCGCGCGGCAACACGCCCGAGGATATCCAGCGGATCAAGCCGAACCTCAAATCGGGCAGCCTCGCGCCGCTCAGGCCCGGCGCGAACCAGGTCGCGATCGGATCCCAGCTGGCCGAGGCGCTCGGCGTCAGCGTCGGTGATACGATCACGATCATCAACCCGGCGGGCCGTTCCACCCCGTTCGGCACGGTGCCGCGCCAGATCGCCTACCAGGTCGCGGCGGTGTTCGAGATCGGGGTCTACGATTACGACCAGAGTTTCGTGATCATGCCGATGGAAGACGCGCAGACGCTACTGCTGACAGGCGATGCGATCGGGATGATCGAGGTCACCACCAACGATCCCGACAACGTCGGAAAGATCCTCGCGCCGGTATCGAAGCAGCTGAACGGCCAGGCGGTGATCACCGATTGGAAGACGCTCAACGCCTCGCTGTTCGAGGCGCTGGCGGTCGAGCGGGTGGCGATGTTCGTGGTGCTGTCGATCATCGTGCTGGTTGCGGTGTTCAACATCCTCTCGTCGCTGATCATGCTGGTGCGCGCCAAGACCCGTGACATCGCGATCATGCGCACGATGGGAGCGTCGCGCGGCTCGCTGCTCAAGATCTTCGTCGCCACAGGCTTCGTGATCGGGATGCTGGGCACGCTCGCGGGGCTCATCGTTGGGTTTGTATTCCTCTATTTCCGCCAGAGCGCCGTCCATCTGATCGAGAAGCTGACGGGCCAGAACCTGTGGGATCCCTCGATCCGCTTTTTGACGGAGCTGCCGAGCCGGACCGATCCGATGGAGACCACGGTGATCTGCGTGATGGCGCTGGTGTTCAGCTTCCTCGCCACACTGTATCCGGCGTGGCGCGCGGCGAACACCGATCCGGTGCAGGTCCTTCGCTATGAGTGAACCTGTCGTCGCGGTCACCGGCCTCGCGCGCAGCTTCGAGCAGGGCGGCGTGCGGATCGACGTGCTGCGCGGGGTCGATCTCGCGATCCAGCCGGGCGAGATCGTCGCGCTGCTGGGCCCCTCGGGCTCGGGCAAATCGACGATGCTGCAGGCGATCGGGCTTCTGGAGGGCGGGTTTTCGGGCAGCATCCGCATCGATGGCACCGAAGCGAGCGCAATCAGCGCGGCTGCGCGCACCGTGCTGCGGCGTGACCGGCTGGGCTTCGTCTACCAGTTCCATCATCTGCTGCCCGACTTCACCGCGATCGAGAACGTCGAGCTTCCGCAACTCATTGCCGGCCGCACCCGTGTGCAGGCGAAGGACCGCGCCGGCGAGCTGCTCTCCGCGCTCGGGCTTGCCGCGCGGCTCGATCACCGGCCAAGCCAGCTTTCGGGCGGCGAGCAGCAGCGCGTCGCGGTCGCCCGCGCGCTGGCCAATCGCCCGCGGCTGGTGCTGGCTGACGAGCCGACCGGAAACCTCGACGAGGCGACCGCCGACCGCGTGCTCGCGCAGTTCCTCGAACTCGTGCGCGGTGAAAACAGCGCCGCACTGGTGGCGACGCACAACGAGCGGCTGGCGGCGCGTGTGGACCGCGTGGTACGCTTGCACGAAGGGCGGCTTGAATAAGCGGCGCGTGAGGCCAAGTTGAACAGAGGGAGCCGTGCGGCCAGCCGTGCGTTTCCCGGTCGAGATAGAAGAAGGAACACGTCGATGAGCACCCATCCCAGCACGTTTCGCGGCGAGAGCGAGCCGAGTGGCGGTGTGGATTGGGACCATTCGGCCACGCTCCACCGCGCCGATGATGGCGGCGGCGTGTTCGGCGGCTTCAAGTCGGTGCGCAGCGGTACGCTCGCCGAACTGGTGCACTTCATCCAGACACTTCCCGAGAGCGAGCGCGAAAAGTACTGTATCGACAAGGAAGGCGATCACCGACTGACTGCTGGTGACATCGCTGCACTGGCGCGCCGTCCGGACTTCCCAGCGGACGCATGATCGCGGTACTGTCCGCCAAACGAGACGGGGGACGGATATGACGACGATTGCCGACTTTACCGCGACACTGCCGAACGGCGAGGCGATCAGTCTGGCCGACAAGCTCGGCAAAGTGCTGCTGGTCGTCAACACCGCCAGCAAGTGCGGCTTCACCCCGCAGTACGCGGGACTCGAGGAGCTGTGGAAGACCTACCGCGATCGCGGGTTCGAGGTGGTCGCGTTTCCGTGCAACCAGTTCGGTGGGCAGGAGCCTGGCAGCGCGGACGACATCGCGCAGTTCTGCGAGGTCAACTTCGGGTTGAGCTTTCCCCTGATGGCCAAGATCGACGTCAACGGCGATGGCGCCGACCCGCTCTACACATGGCTCAAGGCGGAGGCGCCGGGTCTGCTCGGCACCAAGGGGATCAAGTGGAACTTCACCAAGTTCCTGATCGACCGCAGCGGCAAGGTCGTCCGCCGCTACGCCCCGACCGACAAGCCGGCTGACCTGGCAAGCGACATCGAGAAGCTGCTCTAGGCAAGGCATGGCGGCTTGCCACGGCGGCCGCGATTGCCGAATGTCCGCTCCGAATCAGAACAGGAGAGAGCCGTGGCCAAGTTCAAGATGATCGCGCTGACCACCCCCGTGCCCGGCAAGGAGGCCGAGTATCACGAGTGGTACCAGACCGTGCACCTGCCGCAATTGACGGGGTTCGACGGCATCGACAGCGCGCAACGCTACAAGCTTGCCGCCAAGCTGATGGGCGCGGATGACAACCAGTATCTGGCGATATACGACATCGAGACCGACGATGCCGGCAAGCTTCTGGGCGCGATCGGCGAGGCCAGCGCCTCGGGCAAGCTCACCCAGACCGACGCCAGCGACATGGGCACGACGTACACCGCGCTGTTCGCCGCATACGACGAGATCGTGACCGGCTGAGTTTCGCGAGGCGATCGTGGCGCGCGGTCGAAGCCCGCGCGCCGCTGCTCGTAGACGAGACGGTCAGACTTTCGCGACGGCCGGCTTGCGCCGCTTGGGCTTGCCCGGCTCGAGCAGTTTGTGAAGGTGGACGATCACGTATTTCATCTCGGCATCGTCGACGGTGCGCTGGGCATTCTTGCGCCACGCGTCTTCGGCGCTCTCGTAATCCGCAAAGACGCCGACCACGTCGAGCGCCTTGAGATCGACGAAATCGAGCGTTTGCGGATCGCTGACGCGTCCGCCCATAACCAGGTGTAATTTCGGCATCGGGGATCAGACCCTGTGTTCGGGTGAGCGCGGGGGTATAGCGCAAGCGCATGCCGAACCGCAAGGTCGTGCGCAGAACGACAGTGTATCCGATCTCGTCCCAATCGAGCCGAGCGCAAGGCTGGGGCCGCTTCCGCTTCTGCGCGAAACGCTTTAGCCATTGGGACACAGCCGAACAGGGTGGAGGGTTTGTGCGCGATACGGACGCCGATTGGCAGCACTACGGGGATACCAATCCCTACTTTGGAGTTCTCACGGACCCTCGCTTCCTCGATCCGGATGAAGACGCATTGCAGGCGTTCTTCGGCGGAGGCGAGACCGAGATCGCGCATCTTCACGCGGTGATCGAGCGGCATCTGGGTTCGTTTGCGCCGCGCAGCGCGCTCGATTTCGGCTGCGGCGTGGGGCGCCTGGCCATCCCGCTCGCGCGATTGAGCGGGAATGCCCTCGGCATCGATATTTCCGATGGGATGCTCAGCCTCGCCCAAAAACATGCAGCGCAGGTCGCCGCGCCGCTGCGCCTGGGCAAGGACATCCCCGCGGACGAGCAGTTCGATTGGGTCAACTCGATCATCGTGCTTCAGCACATTCCCCCGCGGCGCGGCTATGGCATCATCGGGCGCTTGTGGCGCGCGGTCAGCGCGGGCGGCGTTCTGTCGCTGCAGATCACGATCTACAAGGACGCCCGCCACACACCCGAAGTCGTGCGCGACCTCAGGGTGTTCAGGAATGACGGTGAGATACTGGTCGATTATTCCGAAGATCATCGCAGCGATACGGGCGATGCCGGGGTCATGACCATGTACGATTACGACCTCAGCCGCGTCTTCGCGATCCTGAACCTGCCCGACAGCACGGGAGTCTACCTGGAATCCACCGACCATGGCGGGTGCCACGGGTTTCGCATCTACGTGCGCAAGCCGTAAACGGCGGCGGTTTCAGCCCCGCCGCCGTTTACGATGCGGCTGTCAGCCGATGATCTTCGACTTTGCGTCGCTTGCAGCCTTGCCGATGCGACGGCTGGCGAAGGCTGCGGCGTCCTCGGCCTGGTCGCTGGCCTTGGCGAGTCGCTTCGCCGCGCGCTTGCCGAGCTTACCCGCGCCATCGGCGGCATCTTCGGTCAGGTGGCCTGCGCGATCGAGCAGGCTGCTCAGAAACACGCCGATGCTATGCGCCGCCTGCTCGCCAAGATCCTCGGAGCGCTTGGCGGCATAACGGCTGCCACGGCGCAGATCCTCGCCGGTGGTTTCGGCGCGATCCACTGCCCGCCGGGCAAGCAGTGCGGCGGTGGCGGTGACGGCATCGCCAAGCTTCGCGCCGCGTTTACCCAGTTTCGTGCGCGGGCGGCGCGGCAGCAGCGACGCTACGAGGACACCGACCGCAAGCCCGCCGGCAAGGGCGAGGCCGGGGTGATCCTTGATGAACGCGACGGCGGTATCGCGCCGCTCGGCCACTGTCGGCCGGGGAAGCTCGACCACGTTGTCGAGCGTGGTTCCCTCGGCGGCTTCGTCCTGTTCGATGCGCTTGGGCTTGCTCACCAGTCCGATTCCTTCTCTTCGTCGTCTTCGCGGGTTGGAAGTACGTCGCGGCCGAACATACGGTTGACCAGTCCGGCGATGCGACGTCTGAAGAACCAAGCGATGAGCGCCGCAAGGGTTCCCGCGACGATCGGCTTGTTGTCGCGCGCGACATCGGCGACTTCGATCGCGGCCTCGGTTGCATCGGACGTCACCTTGTCGGCGATCCGGCCGCCGATCGAGCGAACCTCCAGGTCCTCACGAACCTGGTCCAGCCGCGATCCGAACGCGCCCTTGGCGGCATCACGCGCGGCCCGGTCGCTGCGCAGTTTGTCGGTGACGCTCACGACACGTCCTCGCCGCTCAACAGCGCGGTCACCTTGCGCCAGCGGCGAAGAGCGCTCCAGCCGCTGAACGCGGCCAGTACCAGCAGCAGGCCAGTGACCGCCGCCGTCGCGCCGAGCGCAGTGATCAGAGGCGTGAGCACGAGCACCGCACCGAACACGAGAGCCATGAGCGCGAAGAACACGAATACCAGTGCTGCGCCAAGCCAGATCGCGATCCACAGCGCCGACTTGCCCGCATACGCGGCGCGCGTCTTCTGGAACGCGAGCTCGCTGAGCGCATAATCGCGCGCGTGGCCGGCGAGCTCACGCAGGTCATTCTCAAGCGAACGTTCGTCCGCTTCTGCGAGCGTTTCGGAAATGTGATCCCCCCCGTCATTCATTCCTGCGCGCTCGCAATCGCCGCGAAGTTAGTCGTCCGACCCTTTGAACAACCGGGCCAGCACGTATCCGCTCGCGGCGGCGATGCCCAGAGCCACGGCCGGCTTGGTGCGCACGAACTCGCGCACGTCCTCGGCGATCTCGCCGAATTCCTTGCTGTCGAGCTGAGCCGCGAAGTCCTGGACGGACTTTCCGGCCGTGCGGACATAATCCCCGTACGTGACGCCGGCATGTTCGTCGATCGTCGCGGCATTGTCCTCGACCAGTTTGCCCAGGCTCAGGATCGCGCCACTGGCCTTGGCCTTGCCTTCGCTCGCGAGTGCGTAAGCCCGGTCGAGCGCCTCGTCACCGCGCTCCCTGGCCTGCTTCGTCCAGTCTCCGGCAGTGTCGGCGAACTTGGCCTGATACGCGCCGGCATAGTCCTGCGCCTGCTTGCCGAGCGCCAGTGCGGCGGCCTTGGCTTCGTCGATCGCCTTGTTGAAATGATCCTTGGGTGCGCCGTCGATGACGTCTTCGACTTCGGGCGTCGTGGTCTCGGACATGGTTACGGCTCCTTGCTGAGGGCTGACCCGATAGCGGGCTATGCTTGTCAAATTGGGGCGACGAACTTGGTTGCGCAAGCCGCCTTCGATGCTGCAACGCAGCTTGTCAGCGAAAGTTGCGCTGCTAAGACCCCGGCGAAGCCTTCGCAATCTGTCCCCGATGCTCATCCGCATCCTCAAAAGGAGACCGCCCCGTCATGACTGCCATCGTCGACATCCACGGCCGTGAAATTCTCGATAGCCGGGGCAACCCCACGGTCGAAGTCGACGTACTGCTGGAGGATGGCAGTTTCGGCCGCGCGGCGGTGCCCTCGGGCGCCTCGACCGGCGCGCACGAGGCGGTCGAACTGCGTGACGGCGACAAGAGCCGATACTTCGGCAAGGGCGTGACCAAGGCGGTCGGCGCGGTGAACGGCGAGATTTCGGACCTGCTGGTCGGCCGCGATGCCGAGGACCAGCGCGAGCTCGACCTCGCTCTGATCGAACTCGACGGCACCGAAAACAAGGCCCGGCTGGGCGCCAACGCGATCCTGGGCGTCAGCCTTGCCGCCGCCAAGGCTGCGGCCAGCGCGCGCGGAATGCCGCTGTGGGCTTATGTCGGCGGCGTGTCGGCGCATGTGCTGCCGGTGCCGCTGATGAACATCATCAATGGCGGCGAGCATGCCGACAACCCGATCGACTTCCAGGAATTCATGATCGCGCCGGTCGGCGCTCCGACTCTGGCCGAGGCAGTGCGCTGGGGCGCGGAAGTGTTCCACACGCTCAAGAAGGACCTTCACGACAAGGGCCTCTCCACGGCGGTTGGCGATGAAGGCGGCTTCGCGCCCAACATCGGCAGCACGCGCGAGGCGCTCGACTTCGTCGTCGGTTCGATCGAGCGCGCGGGCTTCAAGCCCGGCACCGAGATCGCGCTGGCGCTGGATCCCGCGTCCACCGAATTCTTCAAGAACGGCAAGTACGAGATCAGCGGCGAGGGCCTCTCGCTGACCCCGCTGCAGTTCGTCGACTACTACGTCGACTTGCTGGCGACCTATCCGATCCTCTCGATCGAAGACGGCATGAGCGAGGACGATTTCGAGGGTTGGGCCGCGCTCACCGCCAAGATCGGCGACAAGGTCCAGCTGGTGGGCGACGATCTGTTCGTCACGAACCCCAAGCGGCTCGAACTGGGTATCGGCAAGGGCCTGGCGAACTCGCTGTTGGTCAAGGTCAACCAGATCGGCACACTCACCGAGACGCTCGAGGCGGTCTCGATCGCGCACCGCAACGGCTACACCGCGGTGATGAGCCACCGTTCGGGCGAGACCGAGGATGCGACCATCGCCGATCTGGCGGTCGCGACCAACTGCGGCCAGATCAAGACCGGCTCGCTCTCGCGCTCGGACCGCCTCGCCAAGTACAACCAGCTGATCCGCATCGAGGAAGAGCTGGGTGACGCCGCAGTCTATCCGGGCATCAAGGCATTCGGCCGCCTCGCGCGCTGAACAAGGGGATGGTGCCATGCGCAGGATGATCTTCGCGGCGCTTGCGCTGTGGGCGAACCCGGCGCTGGCCCAGATCCCGCCCGCCGAACTCGGCGCACGCTACGTTCCGGCGCCGTGGTGGATGCGCGATCCGGTGATCGCCTCGCTGGGTTCGGTCGAGGTCGAGCTGCCGGCCAATCGCGCGTCATTCACCGCGCAGTTCAGCGCCGTCGATCGTGACGCGCCGACCGCGACCACTGCCGCCGCGCGCAAGATCGCCGATCTCGACGCGACGCTGCGCGCGATCGGCGCGGACCGGGTGCGGCTGACCACCACGTTCGGCACCCGGCCGCTGTACGACCAGTACCGCGACAAGGACGGCAACCTCATCGACAACCAGCGCGCCGACAAGATCGATCGCTACGAAGTCTCGGCATCGCTGACGATCGAGGTGCGCGAGATCGCCGCGCTCGAAGGCGCTTACAATGCCGTGCTAGCGGCGAAGCCGACGTCGGTGGGCGGCGTGTCGTTTTCGCTGGTGCCCGACAACAAGGTGAAGTCGGCGCTGGCGAGCGAGGCTATTCGCGATGCGACTCGGCGCGCGCAGGAGGCTGTCGCCGCGAGCGGGGCGCGGCTTGGCCCCGTCAAGATCATCGATCCCTCCGCGCGCGTGTGCCAGACCGACGTCCTCGCCGGCTGGCCGAGCTACGTCGGCGCGCCGAGTCCGACCGAAATCGATGCGCGATCGTTGCGTGCGGAGCGCTTGCAGAACGTGCCGATCGCGATATCGCCAGCTCCGCCGCCGTCGGGCGGACGTGCATTCATCCCGCAAGTCACCCTGCAGCCGCCGCTGCAATCGCTGCGCCAGGAGGCGTGCGTCATCTTCGGGCTGCTTTGACGCCGACCGTCTTCGCAATCGTCCTGTGGGCGGCCGCGCTTCACGCCTCGTGGAACGCGATCGTCAAAAGCGGCGGTGCGCGCAGCGGCGGGGACACGCTGCTGACGACGGTGCTCGTGGCGGCGTCATCGGCGCTGATCGTGATCATCGTCCTGCCGTTCGTGCCCAGCCCGGCGCGGGCGAGCTGGCCGTTCATCGCGACCTCCAGCGTGCTCCAGCTCGGATACTACATCCTGCTCGCGCGAGCTTACAAAGCGGCCGACATGAGCGCTGCTTACCCGCTGATGCGCGGGCTCGCGCCGCTGCTGGTGGCACTGGTGAGCGGGCTTTGGATCGGCGAGTTGCTGCCGGGGCTGGCGTGGCTGGGCATCGGGGTGATCTGCGCCGGCGTGCTGAGCATGGCGGCCTCGCTATGGCGCGGCGGGAGCCTGGCGGGGGTAAGGCCGGCGATGATCAACGCGGCCGTGATCGCCAGTTATACGCTGATCGATGGGCTGGGCGTGCGCCGATCGGGCGCGCCGGCCGCGTACACGTTATGGCTCTCGCTGTTTTCGGGAGTGGTGTTGGGTGCGTGGGCGCTGGTCCGGCGCCGCGAGGCGTTCGTGCGCACGATCCGGCGC
>CAJCHR010000421.1 GCA_903970225.1 Actinobacteria bacterium 21-64-8
GTCGATCACCACGCAGCCGGCAGCCGCCGCCTTGGGCGCATAGATCTTCGCCGCGTCCGAGCCCGCCGCAAACAGCGCGATGTCCCACCCGGTGAAGTCGAAATGCTCGAGATTCTTGCACTTGAGCATCCGGCCCGTGTCGCCGTACTCGATCTCGCTCCCGACCGAACGCGAAGACGCGATCGCCGCGATTTCGTCAGCCGGAAACTCGCGCTCAGCCAG
Source organism: Actinobacteria bacterium 21-64-8 (assembly GCA_903970225.1). GTDB lineage: Bacteria > Pseudomonadota > Alphaproteobacteria > Sphingomonadales > Sphingomonadaceae > Novosphingobium. Next base: position 223 of record CAJCHR010000421.1, read on the forward strand.
GATGTTCAGCACTTCGCGGCCGACATTGCCGGTCGCGCCGACGACGGCTACCCGATAACCCATTGTGGTAATCCCTTGATCTAAAAGAAAACGGCCGGTCTCCGCAAGGAGCCGGCCGTCTCGGTAGAAACGAAACTGATGGTCTGGATCAGTCTCCGCTCATGCCTCAGCCGGCCTCGCCGGTTTTAATGTCACGGCGCTCGGCAATACGTGCGCGCTTGCCGGTCCGGCCGCGCAGGTAATAGAGCTTGGCGCGGCGCACGATGCCGCGGCGCACGACCGTGATGCTCTCGACGTTCGGCGAGTAAAGCGGGAACACACGCTCCACGCCTTCGCCGAAGCTGATCTTGCGGACGGTGAAGTTCGAGCCCAGCGCGCGGTTCGAACGCGCGATGCACACGCCCTCGAACGCCTGGACGCGGGTCCGCTCACCTTCCTTGACGCGCACGCCGACGCGCAGCGTGTCACCCGGACGGAATTCGGGAATGGTATTCTTCGACTTGAATTCCTCGATGGCCTCGGCCTCGAGCTGCTGAATCAGGTTCATGTGCCCTGGTCCTCATTTTCATGCCGCGCGCCAGAGGCAGGCTGGCCCCGAACGCCGGTGTGGCGCTCCCAAAGGTCCGGCCTGCGTAACCGAGTGTCATCCTCCGCCCTTTGTTTCCGCCAGGCGGCGATCTTCGCATGATCCCCCGATCGCAGCACTTCGGGGATCGTGCGCCCTTCCCAGCTAGCCGGTCGGGTATAGTGCGGATATTCGAGGAGGCCGTTCTCGAACGACTCCTCGGCTCCGCTGGAAGGCGCGCCCATTACGCCGGGGAGCAGCCGAATGCAAGCATCGAGCAGCATCAGCGCCGCCGGCTCCCCGCCCGACAGCACGATGTCGCCGACCGCGATTTCCTCGACGTTGCGGCCGGCGAAGATGCGCTCGTCGAAGCCCTCGAATCGCCCGCAGAGCAGGATCACACCGGGGCCTCCCGCGAGCTCACGGATACGCGCCTGGGTGAGCGGCTTGCCGCGCGGGGTGAGCGCGATGATCGGCCGTTCCTGCGACGATAGGGGGAGCGGCCCTGCGTTGTCGTCCCGGACTTGACCCGGGACCGGTGGCCTCATCGACGAGACCTCGCGCCCTGAGGCCAGCGGTCCCGGATCAAGTCCGGGACGACGTTGATTTGCATGATCGATCGCTGCCGCCAGCACGTCGGCCCTGAGCACCATCCCCGCGCCGCCGCCTGCGGGCGTGTCGTCGACAGTGCGGTGCTTGTCGATCGCGAAGTCGCGGATCTGCACGGTGTCCAGCGACCACTTGCCCTCACCCATCGCGCGCCCTGCAAGGCTGATGCCCAGCGGGCCGGGGAACATCTCGGGGTAGAGCGTGAGGACGGTGGCGGCGAAGGTCATGAAGGCCTCTTGGTCGGATCGCGTCAGACTGTCCAATTCTCGACCGTCAGACCGGGCACGTCCGCGAAATCACCCTCGTTGTTCGTGACCACCGTGGCCCCGATGCTCAGCGCATGAGCGGCAAGCAGCCGATCGAAGCGTGCGCGTTTGAACGGTAACTGCGCGTACGCCCGCGCTGCCGCCTCATCGAAAGGCAGGAGCGGTATGACGGCGACAAATGCTTGCAGCACGTCCGGAGGAGGCGGTTTGCCGACGTACGTGCCGTAGGCGATCTCGGCGAAGCTGATCGCCGAGATCGCCAGTTCGCCCGGCTCGTGCGCGGTGATGCGCCGACGCAGGGTCTCGTGACCGCCGGCCATCGCATAGACCGAGGTATCCGCATCGATCAGGTAGCGGATCACGAGTCGGCGGCAGCCTTGCGGGCAGCCGCTTCACGGGCAGCGATCGTGCTCGGCCGCTCCTCGAAATCCTCACGAGGTGCGAGCTTGATCCCGGGCGCCTTGCCCCAGAATCCGCTCACGTCGATCGTCTTGCGCGGCGCATCCACGGGCTCGAAGCGGAACGACGTGGGAGATTCGCGCACCACGTTGACCTCGGTGCCTTCCTCCACGCCAAGCCCCTTCGGCAGCCGCAAGGCCACCGAGTTGCCTGACTTGAACACTTTCGTTCGATAGGTCTCGCTCACGACCAACCTCCGTATATACGTTACGGTATATACACCCACCCCACTCCTGTCACAAGCCCCTACGGCCGCTCCCATACCTCGGGTGCAGTCGCGGCTCGATCCTCCGCGAACTGCGCGTGCAGCCATTCGCGGAAGCGTTCGATCTTGCGCACGCCGACGCGCGTCTCCGGGTGGACCAGCCACAGCGACGAGGCGTGCAGCAGCAGGTGCGGAAACGGCTGGACCAGCTTGCGGCTCTCCAGGTCCGGCCGCCAGAACAGCGGCGTCATCAGCGCTATGCCGAACCCACTCAGGACGGCGCCGACGTCCTGCAGCTGGCTATCCATCACCAGCCCCTGCCGCGGCGCCGGCGGCCCAACGCCGACGCTGGCGAACCACTGCGCCCACATCGGGTCGTTCGGCGCCAGCCGCTCGACGTGCAGCAGGTCCTCGGGGCGCGTGATCGCGTGACGTTCGAGGAACGCGGGCGAGCAGATCGGCGAGAAGTGGTGGCGCATCAGGAAGTCGGCCCGCAGGCCCGGCCAATGTCCGCTGCCGCCGCGAATCGCGACATCGGTGCCGCCTCGCGCAAAATCGATCATGTCGTCGTTGAGCGAGATGCGCACCGCAAGGTCGGGATGCTGGAGCTGGAAGCGGCCGATCCGGGCGCTCAG
>CAJCHR010000422.1 GCA_903970225.1 Actinobacteria bacterium 21-64-8
GAGCCGGGGCAGCTACCACCGGCCGCTCGCCGCTTCAAGCAAGCGGGTCGAGCAGCCGGGCGGGGCGCTCAGGGTTGGGGGGGCGCGACGCCGGCGCCGGGCGCTTCACCGCCGCCCTGACCTTGCTGCATTTGCATCTGCTGGAGAAGCCGTCGTTGCGCATCGATTTCGGCATGACTGCGGAAATCGAGCAGATCGATATCGAAGGTGAGCGGCGTGTTCGGCGGGATCGGCCCCACCTGCTTGTCGCCGTAACCGAGCGAGGGCGGGATGACGACGTGGTACTTTCCGCCGACCTGCATCCTCTCGAGCGCGCGCGCGAAGCCCGGCACGACCTCGTTCAGCGCCAAGGGCGTCTGCCTGTTCTGATCGAACACTTTTCCGTCGGGCAGCGTGCCCTTGTAATTGATCAGCGCGACATCGTCCTTGGTCGGCGAAGGGCCGGTTCCGGCCGTGATCGTCTGCACGGTCACATTGGGAGGAACCACCGCATAAGCGATGCCGCCCGCGGCCAGAACCAGCGCCGCGACTCCCACCCACAGCTTCGTCAGCGAGCCTTTGGCGATCGGCTGCAACGGAACGCGGTGGATCTCGGTCATCGGTTCATTCGTCCTGAATAGCGAAAGGGCGCGGGCTGAAACCCGCGCCCTCATGGCTCAAGCCCGCGCGCCGTTCAAGCGCCAAGCCGTGGCTGTTTGCGAGGTCCGCCGCGAAGGCGGACCAGGGCAATCCTACTTGCCGCCGTCGCGCTCGACGCGCTTGCGCTCGAGCTTGCGGGCGCGGCGGATCGCGGCGGCCTTTTCGCGGGCGCGCTTCTCGGACGGCTTCTCGTAGTGACGGCGCAGCTTCATCTCGCGGTACACGCCCTCGCGCTGCAGCTTCTTCTTGAGCGCGCGCAGAGCCTGATCGACGTTGTTGTCGCGGACGAGAATTTGCATAGACCGAAAAACCTCACAAAAACCGGTGGGCGGGCCCGACCCAGTCGGACAATCGCCCGTAAAATGAAAACGAATAAGCGAGCCTCCATCCGTGAGGACAGGCTCTCAGGGGGCGGCCCTTAGCGCTGAGTCCCTCGAATGGCAAGCGCGGGCGGACTCATTCGGCGAACGAAGCCTTCAACCAGTCCAGCGCATCGGCATCGAACGCGCGCGATATCGCCGCCTCGGGCGCGATCTTGTTGAACGCATGCGGTCCGCCAGGCGCCTCGTAGAAGCGCATCGCGACGCCGGCGTCTTTCAGACGTCCGGCGTAAGCGGCATCCTCGTCGCGAAACAAATCGATCGAGCCGACGCCGATCCATGCTGGCGGGAGGCCTGACAGGACCTCGCGGCGCGCAGGGGCGGCATATGCCGGCGCGGTGGGTGCGCCGGGCTCCGTGCCCAGGTATGAGCGCCAGCCGAACGCGTTCAGCGGATTGTCCCAGACGAATTGCCTGGCCGCGTCGAGTTCCCGGCGCGCCGCGGTCCGGTCATCGAGCATCGGGCAGAACAGCCACTGCCCGATCGGCTGGATGCCGCCCTCATCATGGATCCGTTGGACCAGCGCGGCGGCAAGGCCCCCGCCAGCGCTTTCTCCGCCGATGACGATCCGCGCGGGATCGATGCCGAGCGTGCCTGCCTGGTCGAGCAGCCAGAACCAGGCTGCGTGCAGATCGTCGAGTGGGGCGGGAAACGCATGTTCGGGCGCGAAGCGGTAGGCGGGCGCAATGACCGTGATGCCCAGCGCCGCCGCGACGTGGCCGCAATGCGCGTCGTCCTGCTTGGGGCTGCCGAGGATATAGCCGCCGCCGTGGATCCAGAACAACGCCGCGGGCGAGCGATGGTCATCGGGGCGATGGATCCGGATAGCACTTGCTGCGCGCACGGTCGTGATCCGGATGCCTGGCACCGGTTTGGCTCGCATCAGCGGCTGCAGGGCCCGAACGATCCGCAGCAGGATCCATCCCAGCACGGGCCGATCGAGCGCGATACGCGGAAACCTGGTGACCCGTGCCCGCAAGTCGGGTGCGACGTCGTCGAGGGTCAGCCGGGTGAGTTGCGCCATGCGCGGGATGTGCCCCGGTGACCGCCAAATGACAACGCCCGCGCGGCCCCGCATTTCATTTGCGACGCGGGACGGCTAAGGCGGCCACGTAATGACATCACCATCCTTCACCACCGCATCGCTCACCGTCGCGGGCGGCGGCGCTTTCGGCTCGTGGCTGCGCTTTGCCGCGGGCAGGGCCGCGCTCGCGCTGCTCGGGCCCGAACGGGCTGGCGCGTTTCCGTGGGCCACCTTGTTCGTCAACGTCGTCGGCAGCTTCTGCATGGGACTGCTGGTCGGCTGGCTCGCCCGCGCCGGCGCGGGCGGCGAGAGCACGCGGCTCCTTATCGGCGTCGGGGTGCTCGGCGGGTTCACCACGTTCTCCTCGTTCAGCATGGAGTTCGCCTTGCTGGTCGAGCGCGGCACGCCCGGGATCGCGGCGCTTTACGTCGCGGTGACGCTCGCCGCAGGATTTGCCGGCATGTTCGCCGGTCTCGCATTGATGCGGAGTTTCGCATGACCTCGACCCATGACGGCGCGGTCCGCCAGTTCACTGTCGGATACGACGACGAGGGCGTCCGGCTCGATCGCTGGTTCAAGCGTCATCTGCCGCAAGTCGGCTTCGCCACGGTCTCGCGCTGGGCGCGCACCGGGCAACTGCGGGTGGACGGCAAGCGCGCCGATCCGGCCGACCGTCTGACGACCGGACAAGTGCTCCGCGTGCCGCCGGCTGGATCCGCGGTCAAGGTCGGTCAAGGGCCGCGCCCACGTACGCCGCTGACCGACGAGCAGATCGATCTGGCCGAGAGCATGGCGATCCACCGTGATCGCGCTGCGATCGTGCTCAACAAACCGCCGGGCCTCGCTACGCAAGGCGGCAGCGGGACGTACGAGCACGTCGATGGCCTGCTCGATGCGTTCGCGCCCGACGGTCCGCGCCCCAGGCTGGTCCACCGGCTCGACAAGGATACGTCGGGCGTGCTGCTGGTTGCGGCGACGGCCGGAAGCGCGGCGTTCTTCTCGAAGCGGTTCTCGGGGCGAACCGCGAGGAAGATCTACTGGGCGCTGATCGTCGGCGTGCCCAGCGTCGACGAGGGGCTGATCGAACTGCCGCTGGCCAAACAGCCGGGCACCGGCGGCGAGAAGATGATGGTCGATCAGACCGAGCACGGCATGCCCGCGCGCACGCGCTACAAGGTGCTCGATCGTGCCGGAAACAGCACCGCCTGGGTCGAGCTCCAGCCGCTGACCGGCCGCACCCACCAGCTGCGCGTGCATATGGCGGCGATCGGCCATCCGATCGTAGGTGACGGCAAGTATGCCGGGCAGGAAGCATTCCTGTCGGGCAGCATCAGCCGCAAGATGCATCTCCATGCGCGCCGCCTGATCATCGAACATCCCGACGGCACCCCGCTCGACGTGACCGCGCCATTGCCGCACCATTTCGCGGCCTCGATGGAGCAATTGGGCTTCCGCGAGGAGGACGGCGAGGACGTCGATCTCGGACCGCCCGAGGCCCCGCGCGAGGTCAAGAAGGCCGCCGCCAAGGCGCATGCCAAGCAGTACCGCAAGGAGCGGCGCGGTGAGCGGCGGCGGCGCGTCGATGGGCCGGGCCAGACGGGCAAGCCCACCTCGACGCGCGCACCGAGCCGCGCCGGCGCGGCGAAACCCGCACCGCGAAGCGGTCCTGCCAAGGGTGCTCCGTCAAGAAGCGGCCCGTCCAAAAGCGGTGCGCCCAGGAGCGGCCCGCCCAAGAGTGGTCCGCCGCGCGGCCGGCCGCGCTGATGCATCCCAATTCCGCCTTCCGTCCGGCGGACGCTACCGTTGCCGACATGCTGATCGACGACATCGCCTTTTCGGCGATCTTCGCGGTCACGCCCGATGGCCCGCGCGTGGCGCATGCGCCGTTGCTGCGCACAGGGGCTGAGACGTTCCGCTTCCATCTCGCACGCGGCAACGCGCTGACGCGGCATCTCGATGGCGCTGCGGCGCTGGCGGTGGTGCAGGGGCCTGACGCCTATATCAGCGCGCGCTGGTATGCCGACGCGGCACAGGTGCCGACGTGGAACTATGTCGCGGTGGAGATCGAGGGCGCCGTGCGGCGGATCGATGACGCCGAGCTTCCGGGCCTGATCGATGCGTTGTCGAACGAGCACGAGGCCCGCGTAGTCGAAGGCACGCGCTGGACGATGGCGAAGATGCCCGAGGCGAAGCTGCAGCCGCTGCTCAGGGCGATCATGGGGTTCGAACTTCAGGTTTCCGAGGTGCGCACGACGGTGAAAGTCTCTCAGAACAAGTCGGCCGATGAGCGCGAGCGGGTCGCAGCCGGGCTCGATACGCAACGCGAAGACGCAATGGCCGCGCTCGTGCGCAAAGGTGCCGCGTGAACAAGCGACTTGCCGTGTTCGACTGCGACGGCACGCTGATCGACGGGCAGGCCGAGATCTGCGCGGCGATGGAGCGCGCGTTCGCCGACGTCGGGCTCGAGGCGCCCAGCCGTGACGCGATCCGACGCTCGGTCGGGCTTAGTCTTCCCAAGGCGGCGGAACTGCTGCTGCCCGAAGGCAGCACGGCCCGTCGCGGTGCCATCGTCGAGGCGTACAAACACGCATTCCGCACCGCGCGCGAGGCGGGCGAACTGGCGCAGCCGCTGTTTGCTGGCATCGCGGACGTGCTCACCGCGCTCGGCGAAGCGGGCTGGGAGCTTGCGGTCGCGACCGGCATGTCGCGGCGCGGCCTCAATCACGTTCTCGCGGTGAACGAGATCGCCGACCGCTTCGTCAGCCTCCAGACCGCCGACAGCCACCCCTCGAAGCCGCATCCCGCGATGCTGCTGGCCGCGCTTGCCGATGCCGGGACCGAGCCGGCTGACGCAGTGATGATCGGCGATACGCAGTATGACATCCTGATGGCGCGAGAGATCGGCGTGCGCGCGATCGGTGTCGCGTGGGGATATCATGAGCCGAAGGAACTGATTGGGGCGGGTGCCGAGTACGTCGCGGAAACCCCCGCGGCGCTACGGGCGTATCTGCTGGCATGAGCGGCGATC